>NZ_DATHKG010000007.1:0-26278 GCF_035489435.1 Flavitalea sp. | reverse complement strand
TACATGTGCCTGAATGATTGGTGATCCCGTAAAGGTCAAACTTTTGTTACAAAACCATCAGCCGCAATATCCACAAAAGCCCCCCATCGGCATACAAAATCTTTTTCAAATAACAATCGTGGTTCTGGTTAGAGGCTTACTTATGTGTTAGATTAAGTTGATAAAGCGATGACTTTAAAAAATTATGCCATTCTGTGGAATTCGTCCAACTCGGCAGATAAAAGGCAATAAAATGAAAATTTAACAAGAAGAAAAGAACGGGTATATCAATTACTGTATGCTGCATGGATTTGCCAGGAGACATTATTTTCCTGAACCAAATTTGAGGTTGCTGAGTAAACTTGCGACTGTTGCTGAGTAAACTTGCGACTGGCGTTCGCCAATGTTATATCTACAATGTTGACAGGATACTTAGAGGCTAGTAACATTTTCAGCTAAAAGCAGTCGCTGAAAATATTGTATCGAAAAACGTCAAACTTAAGTAAACCCTGGAAGTATAATCTCATCGGAAAGTATAAGTCTCATCAGGAAGTTTAAGTCTAATCGGGAAGAATAAGTCTAATCGGGAAGAATAAGTCTAATTTGGAAGTGTAATCTCATCAGGAAGTGGAATCTCATCAGGAATTGGAAGTCTCATTTCGAAATGTAAGTGTCATCAGGAATTGGAAGTCTCATTTGGACTTGTGAGTCTCATAATAACGTATAAGTCTCAGCTGGAATTATAAGTCCCATTTGGAAGAGTAAGTCCCATTTGGAAAAGTAAGTCTTACCTGGAATTGTAAGTCTCATTTTGAAAAGCGAATTTAAAAAATTCTTCCCCTTTCGTCCGAATCGATCAGGTTCCTGGTGATTGTATGATCGAATGCATCTTCCTTGTTCGCGAGTACCTGTCTCAGCAGGTCATGTATAGTAAGTACACCAATAAATTTCTTGTTATCGTAAGCGAGTATATATCTTGTACGATGTGAATTCATCCGGTTCATACAATGTTCGAGGGTATCTGTAAGAGATACTACAGGCAGATCCAAAGTCATCACCTCTTTAATCATCGTATCCTTACTTGAGTGTCCTTTAAGAACTACATTTCGTGCATAGTCCCTCTCACTGAAAACGCCTCTGTATTCATCACCTTCCATCACTACAAGATAACTTAGGTTAACCGCGTTCAATAACTGTAAACCCTCTATAACAAGTTTCGTGGGTTCAATAACGTTAGTCATCGGACCTTTGGTAGAAAGAATTTCTTTAACTGTGCGCATGATAACTTCAATTTTTCTTTGATCAGGTAATTTGTTCTATGGAAAGTTAACGGTTTCCCGCCGTATCTGCACAGGCAATCAATTCTTACGCCGGCCATCTCTTATCTCAGAAAGGCAAATTTACACGAAAAATAATATGACCTGCCTCATCAGGAAAGTTATGCTTCCGTTGGTTCACAGCTGCAGATCAGGAAAGGTATGCTTCCGTTGGTTCGCAACTGCAGATCAGGTTCCTGTCTCCATAGGTGTTATTTACACGGCTAACCGAAGGCCAGAATTTGTTCCTGGCTACATAAGCCAATGGAAAAGCTGCCTGTTTCCGGGTGTAAGGACGATTCCACTCATCATCACAAACCACTTTCTGGGTATGTGGTGCATTTTTTAATGCATTATTCACCTTGTCAATTGTACCTCCTTCAATTTCTTTGATCTCTTCATATATGCTGATAAGTGCATCACAGAAACGATCAAGTTCTGCCTTGTCTTCGCTTTCAGTAGGTTCGATCATGATAGTACCTGGCACAGGGAAACTCATGGTGGGAGCGTGGAAGCCATAATCGATCAATCGTTTCGCAACATCTTCCGCTTCAACACCTGATGTTATTTTGAAAGGCCGCAGGTCAACAATAAATTCATGTGCGCAGGTACCATTTTTACCCAGGTATAAAATTTTGTAGAATTTCTCGAGCCTGGACTTCATATAGTTTGCGTTCAAAATAGCATATTCCGTTGAAAGCTTCATCCCTTCAGCTCCAAGCATTTTGATATAAGCATAACTGATCAGCAGGATACTCGCAGAGCCGTAAGGTGCAGCGCTCACAGCATTGATGTTTGAAGGCGCCCGGCTAACGGTAAAGGCTGTATGATTTTCCGGTGTTTCATTAAAAACATGCCCTGGTAAATATGGTTTCAACTTGTCATTCACACAGATTGGTCCCATGCCAGGGCCACCGCCACCGTGCGGAATGGCAAATGTTTTATGGAGATTAAGGTGGCAAACATCGGCACCAATCATTCCAGGCGATGTAAGTCCGACCTGGGCATTCATGTTTGCGCCGTCCATATAAACCAGTCCGCCATTTTCATGAATAATTGCACAGATATCACGGATGCTTTCTTCAAACACACCATGCGTTGACGGATAAGTAACCATCAATGACGAGAGCGTGTCTTTGTATTGTATAGCTTTTAATTTAAGGTCATCCACATCCACGTGCCCTTCGCTGTCACTTTTAACAACCACAACCTTCATACCTGCTAATACTGCACTAGCCGGATTAGTGCCATGTGCAGATATAGGGATAAGCACAACGTTGCGATGCGCGTCACCGCGGGCAAGATGATAAGCCCTGATTGTTAACAGGCCTGCATATTCACCCTGTGCACCGCTGTTTGGTTGCAATGAACATGCAGTGAAACCAGTAATCTCACAAAGAAACCTGCTGAGTTCTTCAACAATCTGCAGATAACCCGCTGCCTGGTTAGAAGGTACAAAAGGATGTATTCCTCCAAACTCAGGCCAGGTTACAGGGATCAGTTCCGTAGCTGCATTAAGTTTCATGGTGCAACTACCAAGTGAGATCATCGAGGTATTGAGTGACAGGTCTTTGTTTTCAAGTGATTTTATATAACGCATCATCTGGCTTTCGCTGTGATGTGAGTTAAACACTGAGTGCCCGAGATATGATGATTTACGGATAAGCGGTTGTGGGATATGTTCCAGTTCAGTCTCGCTTTCAAATGTAACCGAAGCTACATGTGTACCGGCTGCTTCTTCAAAGATGGCAACGATATCAAGAATATCACTTTGAGATGTGGTTTCATCAATAGTAATTCCAATATGATTTCCATTGAAGTACCTGAAATTGACTTCACGGGTTTCAGCTACTTTCCGGATAACAGCTGTATTATCCACCCTGATTTTAAGCGTATCGAAATAAGCATTATTCTGATTGCTGTAACCAAGTTCGTCAAGCTCCGTAGCGAGTGTATTAGTCAGTAGTGAAATACGCAGGGCGATGTTTTTCAAACCCTGGGGTCCATGATATACGGCATACATGGCGGCCATGTTTGCAAGCAGGGCCTGGGCAGTACAGATGTTTGAAGTAGCTTTCTCTCTTTTGATATGTTGTTCCCTTGTTTGAAGAGCCATTCTTAAAGCCCGGTTATTCTGGCTGTCTATACTTACACCGATGATACGGCCGGGAATTCCTCTTTTGAATTCATCTTTTGTGGCAAAGAAAGCGGCATGAGGACCACCGAAACCCATTGGAACACCGAAACGCTGAGCGGATCCAACTGCAATGTCAGCACCCAGTTCGCCAGGGGGTGTCAGCAATGTGAGCGCAAGCAGGTCAGTTGCCATCACTACCAATCCGCCTGCCTGGTGAATTTTATCTATGAAAGACCGGTAATCTTCTACCGATCCGTCGTTGTTTGGGTACTGCAGGATCGCACCGCAATACTTTGTATTATCGATGCTGTAATGATCGCCAAATACAAGCTCAATGCCGATCGGAGCAGCTCTCGTAATCAGCACATCCTTTGTTTGCGGGAAGATATGGTTATCAACAAAAAACTTTGGCTGGGTAATTTCTTCGGTCCTGTTCACATGATGAAAAATCATCGACATGGCTTCTGCCGCGGCTGTGCCTTCGTCCAGCAACGATGCGTTTGCCAGCGGTAAACCGGTAAGATCGCCGACCATGGTCTGGAAGTTTAGTAAACTTTCAAGCCGGCCTTGTGAAATTTCAGCCTGGTAAGGAGTGTATTGGGTATACCAGCCTGGGTTTTCAAAAATATTCCGAAGGATCACGCTTGGAGTTATGGTTCCATAGTAACCCTGGCCGATATATGTTTTATATACTTTGTTTTTAGCAGCAACTTTCTTTAGCTCCTGGAGATATTCGTATTCACTTTGTGGTTCCGGATTCTGAAGTGGTTTCTTCAGCCTGATGGCTGCAGGTATCGTTTTTCCGATCAGTTGTTCCAGTGAATCGTTGCCTGTTTCTCTTAGCATCTGGCTGGTTTCCAGTTCGTTTGGTCCAATATGTCGTGTGCGGAACTCCTGTTGTTGCTGTGTGAATAAATCCATATTCTTAAATGAGGTTGACCTTATTTTAAAATGATGTGCAAAGTTAAGGGATATTTATTTTTTTTATTGCCTATTTTAGACCGTAGGAACCTACATATAAGAACTAACCAACATGAGTTCATCTAACTGCCTGAACTGCGAGGTAACCCTTGATTTTCAGGCCAGGTATTGCCCGAACTGCGGACAGAAAACCAACACTCACAGGCTAACACTGAGCCATATTCTCCATGACTTTTTTCATGCCCTCACACATGCCGACAAAGGTATTCTCTATCTTTTAAGGGCGCTGGCTTTGAAACCCGGTATAGCTGCCGAGGAATATATTGCGGGAAAAAGGGTAAAATACTTTAACCCATTTTCGCTCTTTCTCATTCTTATGGGGATCTATGTGATTTCAAATAATTTCTTTGCTCCTCCACCAAAACCCCGACTGCCGGACAGTGCGGTGCTGGCAAGGATTCCCACTGAAGAAGGTAAAAAAACATATGTCACAATGATGCGGCGAAGTAGTGAAGTAACGGTCTTCATGAACAAACACGGCAATATACTCGCAATGTTTGCGGTACCGCTGTTTACATTTTTATCGTGGATGGTTTACCGAAAGGCAGCCTATAACTTTGCGGAACACCTGACGGCGAATCTGTTATTTGTTACTTTTAGTAACCTGGTTTTCACCGTCCTGATCTTCCCGTTACAGGGAATGTTTGGAACCGGTAGGGGAGTTGCCAATATGTTTATCTTCCTGGGCCAGCTTCTACAGGTGGTTTATATCACCTGGTGCTATTACCAGTTCCTTCCTTCAAGGCCAGGATTTTTGAAGTTGCTGGGGGCTTTTGGCTTAAGTTTGCTGGGAGTGATACTCTGGAACCTCGTTACCCTGACCGCTGTAGCCATATATATGTATCGTAGCCCTGCCTTTATCAATTTTTTTACAAGGATGTTTTCATAGCTGGCGGGTGATGGTTTCATAGCCGCCAGGTCTTAAGTTTTTCAACCGCGCCGATTGTACCTATCTTGCACAAAATATTGATTGGTGGGTCAGGATATACTTATAAACTGGGAGAAAAAATCAGGCGAAAGAAAAAAGCTTTACAAGCAATTTCTAGACAGGGCCGACAAAAACAAGGTTCTTAAACTTTTGCCCCAGTTTCATGAAGAGGCATTTGAAAAAATCGACTGCCTCAAATGCGCCAATTGCTGTAAAAACTACTCTCCACGATTCAAAACACCTGACATCAAGAGAATTTCAAGGCATCTGAAGATGAAGGAAGGTGACTTTATCGAAACCTATCTCAAACTCGATGCAGATGGAGACTATGTTGCTAAAACTGCTCCATGTCCTTTTCTTGGTGAAGACAATCTTTGTGGCATCTATGATCAGCGTCCTTCTGACTGTGTGCGTTTTCCTTATACCGACGAGGACGTTATTCTGAAACGCCCGGCATTAACCACAAAAAATCTCACTTTTTGCCCGATCACATATTATGTCGTGGAGAAGCTGATGGCGAATCTGAAATAAGTTATGCTTTCAGAAAATTATGCTTTCAGAAAATAGCTGGCGACCAGTCCGGCCATGATAGCAAGAATAAAACTAAGCAAGGTCCCGATTAATACATATTCAGTGAGCTTTGTATCTTTTGCTTCCGTAAGATCGCCAAAGCGAAATATGGATTTCGCACCCAGTAAAAATCCAATGCCTTCCCATCGATTCAAAAGAATAAAAATCACTATGAGGAAACGTTCCATGATTCCGATAAGCTGACCGGCATTTTCCAGTGATTCAACTTCCGTCATGATTTTTCCTGGACTTGATCTTGGTGACCATTTGGATATCACCACTTTAATAAGAAACGATGCAGGACTCATGATGAACAGCATAGCAAACACAACTGCAAGTACACGTTTGTCTGACAAAAGGGAAAGATCAAGCGGCATTTGCTGGTATAACGCCCAAGCTACTATGATAACCAGGAGATGGAGTAACTGATCTGCAACAAACCAGGTCCTTCGCGTTTCCTCCTTTTGAAACTGAAGTTTACATCCATCAATTACCAGGTGCAGCAATGTAATTGCCAGCGCATATTTCCAGAAAGCCGGATCAGCGGTAATCAGCATCATCAACACAAAATGTATCAGTACATGCACATATAAAAATGCAGAGCGCCATTTTTGTTGTTCTTTTTTATAAACCAGTAACCTGGTTTGAGTAAAAAAGTCTCCGATAAGATGTGCGATAAGTAGTTGTAATAACAATATCATTTCAGCCTGATTGTTCGGTTATATGCTCCCTGAAATATTTTTCCAGTTCCAGGATCTCTTCAAAATGTGCCCTGGTTTGTCTTTCACTTACCGAGGACTGCGTGCGTTTAATCTTTTTACCCAACTCTTTTTGAGAAAGGTCCTGGTAACGCAATGACAGATCTATCAGCTGTGCAGAACTTGAGCTCCAGGTATCCATTGCTATTGATGCAAGGCTGATCATCAGGTTCAGTTGCCGGTCAGTGCCGGGCCACGGAGTTCTTACCGCTAATCGTTGTTTAATCTTCTTCAACTCTTCAAACTTCTCGCCTGAATTTACAAAAGCTTCGCCGTTCGATTCACTGATGCGGGCTGCAACATAGGTTTTTTTTCCGATCCCTATAGCCATACGCACATCTAAACCTTTTACAGATCTTATAGCAGCCTTGATTCTCAGGGCAGCCATAAAGGATTGGACAGGAGACTCAACTTCCAGTTGAAAACTGTCACCCCTGAAAATCTCCCAGGCTTTTGGTGATTTGCCATAAAAAGACAATATCTTTTTTAAGGGAACTAACCATGCCTGCTGGTCAGTAACCTTACGGGAATTAATAATATCGCCGGTAATAATGCTTGTCATATTATCTGATAAATATCGGCTAATTAATCGATATTTCAAAAAATCGGGTTTATGGCCGATAATTTAATATATAGGCTAATTTGCCGATAGTTTAATATTCCATTTTACGCAATGAAGGCGCAAGCAGCCACGTAATCAGCACGACAATAATAGTCATGCAACCTCCAAATACTATAGAAGGAGCAGCACCCATAATTCTTGAAGTAAACCCGCTTTCAAACATCCCAAGTTCATTACTTGAATTAATAAACATGGAGTTTACCGAGGAAACCCTGCCGCGCATATTGTCGGGTGTTGTTAACTGGAAAATTGTTCCCCGTATTATCATACTGACCCCATCAAGCATACCTGCGATCATCAATACCAAAAAAGAGATCCAGTATAAATCGGATAATCCAAAAGCTATTATACATACTCCAAAACCAGCTACGGCAATCAGCAGGCGCTTTCCCTGCTTTTTCCGCATAGGGAAAAAAGTCATGAGCATTATGCTTATTACTGCGCCAAGGTCAGTAGCCGCATTCAGCCATCCAAAACCAACTGGTCCTACTTTAAGGATCGTGTGTGCTACTTCCGGTATAAGTGCAACAGCGCCACCAAACAACACAGCGAAAAGATCCAAGGAAATAGCTCCGAGTAAAATTTTATGATTCAGTACATATAATAGTCCTTCTTTTACGCTTTCCAGTGCCTTTGCATGCGGATTTTTATTCACAACAGGCAATTTTTCTACCAGCGAAATACTTACGGCGGCAATAATAACATAGGCTAAGATGATGTAAAAGGTTTGATGTACCCCGAACCAGGCAATAAAAAATCCTCCGGAAGCGTGACCAAGGATCGAGGCTGATAGCCAGCTGGAAGAAGTAATGTTAGCAGCAAATTGTAAACGTTCCCTTGGTATCAGTTGCGCAACAATTGCCGAAGATGTTGGTCCGACAAATGCCCTGATGATGCCCGTACAAAAGATAACCGCGTAATACAGGTATTGAAGATTTGAAGTGTTGACACGGTTCTCTACCCAACTTGTAGTAAGGACAATCATCGCCAGCACGCATATTGCATAAAACGAAATTCCCCTCAGCAGCAATGATCGTTTATCTGATCTGTCGATCTGGTGCCCGGCATAAAGTGACAGGATAAATGCAGGAATAAATTCAGACAAGCCAACAAGCCCGATAGCAAAAGAACTCTGCGTTAACTGGAAAAGTTTATACCCGACAACCGTTGAGACCATGCGTAAAGCCATGATGAGGAAAAATCGGCAGACAATAAATTTTCGGAACGCCGGTGACTCTAAGGGTGAAAGACTATTTGGGAACGACATGTTATCCGCGAAAATAAGACACAAACAGTTAACAGTGTTTTCGTCCAGCAGGCAATTTATTGATTCCGATCATCCACTGCCGGATAGTTTATTGATTCTGATCATCCGTTGACAGGTAGCTAATTGATTCCGATCATCCACTGCCGGGTAGTTTATTGACTCTGATCATCTACGGCCAGGTAGTTTATTGATTCTGAACATCCGCTGCCTGGTAGCTTATTTATTCGGATCTTCTGCTGCCTGGTAGCTTATTGATTTCGATTATTAGATAAGTAAGCCCGGTCCGGGAATTCAGTAAAATCCCTGATTATATTAAGGCAGGGTAAAATAGTGTTGGCCGGACTCGTAATCCTTGTCCAGGGCGTCGATGATAACTTTCAGGTGTTTTGGATTGCCTAGAAAATCAGCATTGGCAGCATCAATGATTAAAGTTTTTATATTGTGTTGTTTGATATATTGAAGATAGGTCTCCTGTATATTGAAAAGATAATTGTCAGGTATGGCCTGCTCATATAACCGGTTACGTTTTTTTATATTCTGCTGAAGTTTACTAACGGGTGCGTGTAAATAGATGAGGATATCAGGTTGTGTAAGTTGTTGATGTATGATTTCGAACAGCTTTTGATAGAGCCGGAACTCTTCTTCCGGCAAAGTTACCTTCGCAAACAATAAACATTTTGTGAACAGATAATCGGTGATGGTGATATTCTGGAAAAGATCTTTTGTATGTATAAGTTCTTTTAGTTGTTTGTATCGCTCGGCCATAAAAAAAAGTTCGACCGGGAATGCATATTGTTTTGGATTTTCATAAAACTTCGCCAGGAAAGGGTTGTCAGCAAATTCTTCTACGATAAGCCGGGCATCATAGTGTTTGGCGAGCATATGTGCCAGTGTTGTTTTTCCTGCCCCGATATTGCCTTCAATAGTAATAAAATGATATTGCATTATGCCTTCAAAATAACAGAAAGGCTATCAGATAAAAGTTGGTTGATGATTAATGTGGATAAAAACAATGATGGCAGACCAGGCAACATGTTAACAAAAATTGTGTTTCATTATTCTCCGGTTGTTGCCTGATAAGGCTCTACTCTTAATGGATCTTTACATTCGGCCAGTAATTGCTTGACAGTTTTGTTAAACGCGGGGTGTATGAAATCGGGACTGATATTATTCATAGGTGCCAAAGCAAATCGCCTTTCCTGCAAAAGAGGGTGCGGAACCGTGAGCCTTGGATCGGCAATGATTGAGCTACCATAAAACAGGATGTCAATATCAATTAGCCTGGGGCCGTTTTTTTCCCGACGGATCCTTCCCAGCTCGCGTTCAATTTCAAGAATTATGTCTAATAATATGGTCGGGGGATGAGAGGTATCCAACTCCAGGGCCTGGTTTAGAAAAGATTTTTGATCCGTAATTCCCCAGGCAGCCGTTTCATAGATCACCGAAGTGCGGATAATTTGCCCGGCCCGGGTGTTGATTAACCCTATAGCATTTTCAAGATTTTCCACCCGATTTCCCAGGTTACCGCCTATCAAGAGGTACACATTGTCCATAATCCCTATATTGTAATGATATTGCTTTCAAATATCTTTGAATTTGTCTAATAAATAATAGAAAGAATGAATACCTTCTTTAAAGTGTTTTTTGCTTCGTTGTTAGCTTTGATTGTTTTTACGATCATCGGGATTTTTGTACTGGCGGGGGCAATATCCGGAATCACTGCCGGTGACGATGTGAAAACCGGTAACAGGGCAGTACTTGTGCTTGACCTTTCTCAAAATTATCCTGAAATAGCCACACCAAATCCGCTTTCCGGGTTTAGCGATGGAGAAAATTATGATTTGCCATCCATTTCTGATGTTATCAGGTTGATTCAGAAAGCGAAATCAGATTCCGCAGTAAAAGGAATTTATATCAATTGTGGTGGTAATGCAAACGGCTTTGGCAATAATAATGAATTGAGAAATGCCCTGATTGATTTTCGCAAATCCCAGAAGTTTATCTATGCCTATGGTGACGTGATTTCACAAAATGCGTATTATGTTGCATCTATTGCCGACAAACTGTATTGCAATCCACATGGAGGGCTTGATTGGAGTGGGTTTGTAATGCAGATGGCCTATCTTAAAGGAACATTACAGAAACTTGAAATTGAACCACAGATTTTCTATGCAGGAAAATTCAAATCTGCGACTGAGCCTTTCCGTGAGACGAAGATGACCGAGCCAAACCGGATCCAGGTAACGGAACTGTTAGGTGATCTTTACGGAGAGTTTTTACAACAGGTTAGTGATTCGCGCAAAATTGATACGGCTGAACTCAGGAGGTTTGCCGTTCAAAATGTTATCCGCTTTCCAAATGATGCATTGAAGAACCGTCTTGTAGACGGACTTAAATATGATGATGAAGTAAAAAATGAAATAAGGTCGAAGCTTAATATCGGGACTACTGAAAAAATAAATTTTATTTCAATTTCAAAATATGCCCAGGCAGTATCAATCCGGAAGTCTGCAACCAATAAGATAGCAATCATCTATGCTGCTGGAAACATAATAGATGGCAAAGGTGACAGATCAAATATCGGGGGGGACACATACCGGAACCTGATCCGAAAGGCAAGGATGGATAAAAGCATCAAAGCAATTGTACTGCGCGTGAATTCAGGCGGTGGAAGTGCGTTAGCGAGCGAAAACATCTGGCGCGAGCTTGAGCTTGCAAAAAAAGAAAAGCCAATTGTCGTCAGCTTTGGCGATGTTGCTGCTTCCGGCGGGTATTATATCAGCGCGCCGGCCAATGTTATCTATGCACAGCCAAATACAATCACCGGTTCTATCGGTGTATTCTCCATTGTTCCAAACATGCAGAAATTTTTTAACAACAAACTAGGCATGACCTTCGATGCAGTTAAAACTGCCCCGGATGCCGATGCCGGGACAATAGTTCAGCCACTAACACCTGCACAGCAAAGATATTTCCAGGAAAGCGTGGACAGCATTTACAATACTTTCAAAAACCGGGTGGCGACAGGCAGGAAAATGACAATGGAAATGGTTGACAGCATTGGCCAGGGCAGGGTATGGAGTGGAAGGCGTGCAGTTCAGCTTGGCCTGGTAGATAAACTGGGAGGGTTACAGGATGCTTTGGCTGCTGCAGCAGAGCTGGCAAAACTTACAGAATATGGCCTGCGCGAATATCCGGAGCCTCAAAGTATTTTTCAGTATTTTATGGGTTCGAAGGAAGAAGCTATGAAAAATGAAGCGATTTCTAAAGAGCTGGGTGAGGCGGGTATGAAGACCTATAATGCTGTAAAATCATTAAAGTCTATGATAGGAGTAAGCCAGGCAAGAATGCCATTTGAATTTCAGCTTCAACAATAATCTTTACCCCTAACACCGTTTATGCCTTCAGATTATAACCAGTTCAGAGCCATGATGGCCATTACAAGGGCGAGCCTCAAAGCAATTTTCAGAAGCCCGAGTGCAGTCATCTTCAGTTTTGCTTTTCCTTTTGTCTTCATACTTGTTTTCGGTTTTCTTGGCAGCGGGGGGCGATTGTCCATGCGTGTGGCTTTTGCAGAAAATACGGATACAGCAAATATTCTTTATCCGATATTAAAAGGAGTCAGCGGTCTTAATATAATTTTAAAAGATAAAAAAGAACTCCAGGAAGATCTTGAAAAAGGAAGGTTGACCGCTATTATCAATATTCAAAAATCTGATACGGCGTCCAAAGGATTTGTTGTTCAACTGACCAGTTCTGATGCTGCCAATCCCCAAAATATCCAGGTGTTAAGGTCGATACTGGACGGCATCATCAAGAACATAAATGAGAAGGTATATAGTCAGTCTCCAACCTATGCTACGGTTAGCAGCGATGTTAAAAAGATTCCCGGTCGTATATATCGTACCATTGATTTTATCCTGCCCGGGCAACTTGGTTTTTCACTGCTGAGTTCGGGAGTTTTTGGAGTGGCATTTATTTTTTTTAACCTAAGGCAAACCCTTGTATTAAAAAGATTTTTCGCAACACCGATCCGTCGTGGCTATATCGTATTCGGAGAAGGACTTAGTCGCGTTATCTTTCAGTTAATAACTGCAATTACAATCCTTTTATTCGGACATTTCTTTTTTAAATTCACATTGGTACATGGCTGGATAACATTTCTGGAATTGCTTGTGCTAAGTTTTGTGGGTCTCGTTGTTTTTATGGGGTTCGGATTTGTAGTAAGTGGCATAGCGAAAAATGAAAGCACAATCCCCCCACTGGCGAATCTTTTCACATTACCCCAGTTTTTACTTGCGGGTACGTTTTTCTCCATTGACAATTTTCCAACATGGTTACAACCTTTTTGCCGGGTATTGCCTCTTACCCATTTGAACGATGCTATGAGGAATGTAGCTTTTGAAGGGGCGCATCTTACAGACTGTGGAAAACAATTAGGAGTTCTTGGAATATGGGCCGTATTATCATATGCGCTTGCCATAAAAGTGTTTAAATGGGAATAGTGTTATGAGAGTAATAAAACTGGGCATTATTAGCCTGATTGTGTTCGGCGTAATTGTTTACCTGTTCTCTTTGTTTATACCGTCACATGTTCGCATTTCACGTGCCATGACTATTGCAAGATCCAAGGCTGATATTTCATCTTATCTTGCCGATATGCGAACCTGGTCTGATTGGAACCAGATGATTATTTCACAGGACAGCAACTCAGGAAACTTTGGAAAAAAGCTTTACACTTCACCTCGATTAAAAGTGGAGATAGTCAATGCTTCTGAAGATTCTGTCATCACAAACTGGAAGTATCGTAGTTCTGACCCCATCAACAGTGGGTTTTATCTGGTACAGTCTTTGTCTGATACAACAGTTGCCCAGTGGTATTTTGACTTCCATCTTGACTGGTATCCATGGGAGAAGTTTGGAAGCATTATTTTTGATCAGCAACTTGGTCCCCCTATGGAAAAATCCCTGCTGGATTTAAAAAACACTTTGGAAAACCAACCCCGGTAACAAGTCTTTCAACAATCAAATTTTCTTTTACCTATAAATAAAAATAAGCTGTATGAAGCGACTAATGTTTTTATCAGGAGTGCTGTTGTTAAATGTAGCAATGGCCTTTGGCCAGGCGGACAAATCAAGCAGACCAAGTCCCCCTGCAACCGTTTCGGGAAAGTCCGCTGGCGGTGCCAATGTCAAAATCGATTATTCTACACCCTCAGTAAAGGGAAGAACTGTTGGCGGTGATGTTGCCCCAAATGGAAAAGTATGGAGAGCAGGGGCGAACGAAGCCACTATTCTCGAAGTAGACAAGGATGTAACTATCGAAGGCAAAAAAGTTCCTGCCGGTAAGTACACGCTTTGGGCAATACCCGGTGAAAAAGAAACAACTATTATCATCAACAAGGAAACTGGTCAGTGGGGCACACAGTACAAAGAAGGACAGGACCTCGTACGTGTAGCCGGCAAGACTGAAAAAGCCCCAGCCTTCACTGAAAAGCTGACTTATGTTATTGATAAAAGCGGTAAGGTGTCTCTTCTTTGGGGTGATAAAGCTTATGTATTCAACGTGAAATAATCGCCAATAGCTTCATGTTGTGAATCTGCCTGCTGTAAATCAGCGGGCATTTTTTTGTAGTAAGCCGATGAGGGTATCATACACAGTGTCAAGCTCATTGCTGGTAATACAAAAAGGAGGCATGAGGTAAATTGTATTGCCAAGTGGACGAATAAAAATAAAATGTTCCAGGGCTGCTGAAGTTAATCCGGCAGCTGACTGATTGAGATAATTTTTTTCGGTGCTGTTCAGTTCGAATGCTACAATTGTTCCCAGCACCCGGAAGTTTTGCACGAGGCCTTCATGTAAACCGGCCCCGGAGATCTTTTTGCCAAATTCCAGATGTTTCCGGTGGATCATTTTTATCTGATCCTGGCAGCTTATTTCTGTTAGAAGATCCAGGCTGGCCAGTGCTGCTGAACAGGCGATTGGATTTGCGGTAAATGAATGTCCATGAAAAAAAGTTTTTGACCGGTCATCGGTCAGATATGCCTCATGAATTTCTGCGGTACAGGCGGTGACGCCAAGTGCCATAGTGCCGCCCGTAAGCCCTTTGCTCAGGCAGATGATGTCTGCCTTATTTTGAATCTTCTCACCTGCAAACATGGATCCTGTGCGTCCAAATCCTGTTAGTACTTCGTCGGAAATACAAATTATTTCTTTTGACCTGATATAATTCAATAAAAGATCCATTGGTGCCGCTTCGTACATATTCATGCCTCCGGCCCCCTGTAACAAAGGCTCATAAATAAAACATGCCGTTTCTGCACCAAATTCATCAATGAGTTCCTTATTTTTTTCAAGATTATTTTCCCGGGGAACATCCAGGTAGATAACTTCAAACATATAAGCTTCAAATGCTGCATTAAAAATACTTTTTCCGCTCACACTCATCGCTCCAAAAGTATCACCGTGATATGCATCCCTGAAAGCGAAGATTTTTGTCCGGTTGAATACCGAGTTGTTCCACCAGAATTGAACTGCCATTTTGATCGCCACTTCAACTGAGGTTGAACCGTTGTCGGAATAAAATATTTTGCTGAAGCTACCTGGCAAAAGGGGGATAAGGCGTTCGGCCAGTTTTACTGCAGGTTCATGGGTGAAACCGGCGAATATAACCTGTTCGAGTTGCAGGGCCTGCCGGTAAATCTTTTCGGCTATATAAGGATGGCCATGACCGTGAAGCGTTACCCACCAACTGCTGATGCAATCAAGATATCGGCTTCCGTCGGTTCCTATAAGGTATGCCCCTTCACCTTTTGCAATTGAAATGGGAGTTGCGGCGTATTTTTGAGGCGTATACGGATGCCAGATTACCTGTTTATCCCGTTCAGAAAGACTATTTTCCATAGAAGCGCAAAGATAGCTTCAGAAGTAATTGAGAAGACAGGATGATTCATTAGCATTGATTTACAGGAGACATAACACTAAATTTGCCCCCGCGGGGTGAAAACCAGGGTCAATCCTGCCAATTCATTGTGAAATCCCCGGTCAATGCAACGATCCGTGATTATTATTTGTCAATTGCACACTTAGAGATGAATTATCAGCGACTGGTAAAAGATTGTTTAAAGTTAGATCCTCAGGCTCAGCGGGAGTTATACGAGCATTTTGCCGAAGGGATGCTTGCTGTCTGTTACCGTTATACCAAATCGATGACTGATGCAGAGGATGTTCTCCAGGAAGGATTTATCAAAGTTTATAGAAATCTGCATCAATTTAAATCGGAGGGTGAATTGGGTGGCTGGATCCGCCGCATCATGGTTAACACTGCATTAAATTATCTCAAGCAAAATAGCCGGTACCAGAGCGATTTATCTTTCCTCGACAACACCATGCACCCCGTTACAAACGATAATCCCGAGATGCAACTGAATGCTAAAGACCTTGCCGAGATGATCAGGCAGTTACCTACCGGCTATCAAACCATATTTAACATGCATGCGGTGGAAGGTTACACTCATGTTGAAATAGGCAAATTACTGGGAATTAATGAAGGCACTTCGAGATCGCAATATTCGAGGGCCCGGGCGCTTCTTATAAGCTGGCTGAAAATTCATTCTGAAGAAACAAAAAAGGAGAATTATGTCCGACCATGATTTTGAAAAACGGGTGAAGCAAAAAATGGATGAACTGAAGTTCACTCCATCTGATGCTGTGTGGCAGGCTGTGCAGTCGAAGATCCGTAAGGACAGACCCCGGCGCCGTGGTTGGGTGCTTATCCCGGTTTTGCTGGCCGGTTTAGGGGTGGCTGGTTATTTCCTGTTCAATAACATCAATAAATCAGATTCTGATATTTCTTATCAATCAACAAATTCAACCAAATCAATTCCGCAACCTTCCGATAATTCATCAGCACCAGGTAATTCATCAGCACCAGGTAAATCATCTCCATCAGATAATACATCCCCATCAGATAATTCTTCAGCACCAGATAATTCATCCTCACCAAAAAATTCATCTGCAACTGACGAGACTAAAAATTCCAATAAAGAAACAAGCAAGGATCTATCGGTAAATTCCGCAACTTCTAACAAAACAGGTAAGGAAGTCCAAAGTGAAAATATTAAGGAGCATAAAACTATAAATCCGGCAACAGATCCTTCAGGTTCGATAACTAAAGGTAAAAAGCCAGGTTCAAATATCAGGAACAATCAAAATGTAGCCATCCTGCCAAAGAAAAATAACGGATCAAAAGTTGCTCTGGCCAGTCCACAATCGCAACCAGGATCAAAACCCCGGTCACAACTTCAAGCAAAACAGAAACCGCAAACCAAACAGCAAGCGCCGACGGGTTCCGTATTTCAAACCCAAACTCCTGAGCAAAAGCAAGCCCAAACTAAACAACAATCATCTGATATTAATAAGGTTGACAGCACAGGACAAACAGCCATCGTCGCTGGTCAGCAGGAAATAATCCAACCAGATTCAGCATTGGCTGCTAAGCCGGCTCTTAAGTCAGACCGGAAAAATGACTCTTCAGGCGCGGAAATAAAAGATCTTGTAAAAAGCAGGAAAAAGAAAACAGGATGGGATTGGGGTCTAAATATAGCAGGTGGTGTGTCCAATATAAATGATGGCCCCCTCACAGATGTTCTTAAGTCAAGCCATATGGCTGATGCAGCTTCCAGTCCCCAGTCTAGTAATAATTTCCTGTTCGCTCCTTCCACAGTTGGTTTGCCACCTGCAATACCATCCGAAGTAAAGGCAGGACCCTACTTTTCTATTGGCGGTTTTGTTACAAAGCAGTTGTCTAAAACATTTTCAATTTCTGCAGGGCTGCAATACAGTCAATACAATACGATCATAGAAGTGGGATATCGTGTAGATAGTTCCAGGCTTGTAAACAATGGTGCACAGGTCAGGAATGTTGCCCGCTATTATCGTGCTGATGACAACAGTAAGTTCTCTAATAAGTATCATTTTATCGAATTACCACTTACACTACATACCCGTATCACCGGTAGTAAGTCTTTACCGCTGTTTTGGAACGCAGGCGTTCACCTGTCTCAAATGATTGGAAGCAATGCACTCGTATTTGATAGTGGTACCGGAGTTTACTATAAAGACAAATCGACTTTAAACAAAACCCAGTTTGGGTTTGCAACCGGATTTACAGTTGGGCTATTAGGGAAAAGTAAAACCCCGATGCTGATCGGACCATCAGTGAAGTACAATGCGAGTGAAATGTTTAAAAAAGACATTTTGAGTGGAAAATACCTGATATCGGCAGGCCTTGATTTCAGAATTTTACTGAATAAAAAATAAGTGCAACGCAAACACTGGTTTTGTTGTCACCGATAAAACCATTGCTTTTATGCGACGTATTTACAGACCCCTCCGCACAATCCTCACTGTATTGTCTTGCATGTTCCTGCTCAGCAGTTGCATGAAAGACAAACTTTCAAAAACCTATACCATATATACTCCGGTATATAAGACTAAACAGGAAGTACTTGCTTCCGTGAAATTTGCTGCACCACAAACCATTTCTTCCCCGGGTAAGATTTACATCTATGGTAAATATATATTCCTGAATGAACTTAATAAGGGAGTTCATATTATCGACAACTCAAACCCGTCTTCACCAAAAGTTGTTGGTTTTGTAAATATCCCGGGTAATGTTGATATAGCAGTGAAGGGGAACATGCTTTATGCTGACTTGTATGCTGACCTCCTGGCTATAGATATAAGTGACCCACTCAATACGAAGCTAAAGAAAGTGCTTCCGAAAATATTCCCTGAAAGATCCTACGGAATCGGTTATAGCCCGGATACAACAAAGATAATTGTAGACTGGATTCAAAAGGATACCACTATTGTTATCGGCAATGAAACCGGCTATAGTGGCTGTCCGACCTGTTCGTTTGCATCTCCTTTCTACAGTGCAGATAAATCAAGTTCAGCTGCGCCGGGCGGGATTGGCGGATCAATGGCAAGGTTCACGATTGTAAACGACTACATGTATACTGTGGGCCAGTCTGATCTGAGTATCCTGTCTATTTCAAACGGTGCAGATCCGGTAGTTGTCGGTACACAAAGAATCGGGATGAGTATTGAAACAATTTATCCTTTCAAAGACAAGCTATTTATAGGATCCGCAGCAGGCATGTTTATATATAACATTTCCAGTCCATCAGCACCGGCGAGAGAATCAGAGTTTTCACATGCAAGAGCCTGTGACCCTGTAATCTCTGATGATAATTATGCCTTTGTAACATTAAGAACTGGTTCCTGGTGCGCAGGCACAACAAATACCCTGGATGTTATCGATATAGCAAACATTAGTTCGCCCCGGCTTGTGAAAACTTACCAGTTAAAAAATCCTCACGGCCTTTCGAAAGATGGTAATTTATTATTTATATGTGATGGCACAGATGGGCTAAAGCTTTATAATGCAGCCAATGTGAGCGACCTGAAGTTGCTGGATCATATTAAAGAACTGGAAACATATGATGTGATTGCATGGAACAAATTGCTAATGGTTGTTTCTAAAACCGGTTTACATCAATATGATTACAGCGATGGCAAAACGATGCGTTTGTTAAGCACAATCCAGATAAATAAAAAACTTTAAGAATGAAGACGACCGCGATTTTATTATTGGTGGTGGCGTTTTCGTCAACCGTAGTTTCTGCCCAGGATAAAGCCAGGTATCACGCACAGAATTATGTTGGCCTGCTTGAAGGCGAGGCGAGGGGCGCCTTTCAACTCCAGACAATACATGGTGTTCAGTATCGTAACTGGTATGGAGCCGGCGGTATTGGACTCGACTATTACATGTACCGTTCGATCCCTGTATTTTTTTCTCTAAACCGGGATATCGTTTTAAATAAAAGGACATTTTTTGTTTCTGGTGATATTGGTGCCAACTACCCCTGGGTGCAGGAAGAGAGTAGTATGGGCTGGGGCGGTTCATCAAAGCAGGACTTTTCTCCCGGGCTTTATTGGGCAGGGGGCCTGGGCTACAAAGCATATTTTAATAATAAGTCTGACGCTTTCCTTATTAATTTAGGTTATTCATTTAAACATTTGAAAGAGGAGAACAAATCGGAGGGGTTTTGTCCCGGTCCACCCTGCACTGTTTACCCCACAATATATGATTACAAGCTAAATAGGATTTCGTTAAGACTGGGGTGGCAATTCTGAATTATGAATTATGAATTATGAATTATGAGTTATGAGTGAGTTGATGAGTGATGAGTGAGTTGATGAGTGATGAGTTGGCTGTTACAACCCTCGATAGGGGGTTGACTTCGCATAGCCCGGGGTGAAACCCCGGGATTGGTGAAACACGAAATTGATGCAACACGGTATTGATTTAACACGGTATTGATGAACGCGGGATTGGTGAAACCCGGGACAATTTGTGAAACCGGTAATTAATAAACCGATGTGATTAAATTTTAAGATGCCGGATCGGTTAGTTGAGTTGTGTGTTCAAACTTTTCAGTGGTATCTAGTATTAGAAGTATTAGAAGTATCAGAAGTATCAGTAGTATCACTAGTATCAGTAGTATCACTAGTATCAGTAGTATCTGATGATGCATTAGTAAGAAAACGCAGATTCCTTTGCAAGCCTTTCAACTTTGTTCTTTTTAATGGAGAATGACGAAAGAGTTTTGCAAAGGATTCTTCTGTTAAGCCTTCCCAGTCTTTTGTTGTGAAATTGAGAATACCAGGAATAGGTTGAAAACTTTTCTCGTGGTTCGGTTTTGAAAAACGGTTCCATGGACAAACGTCCTGGCAGATATCACAGCCGAAGGCCCAATCTTCAAACCTGCCATTCATTTCCTGCGGAATCAGCATTTCTTTCAATTCGATGGTAAAATATGAAATGCATTTACTTCCATTTACTACTTTGTTTTCACTGATTGCTTCGGTGGGACATGCATCGATACATTTTGTGCAGCTGCCACAAAAATCTTTTGCATAAGGATCATCATATTCCAACTCAAGATCTACAATGAGGGTGCAGATAAAAAAAAAGGACCCACCATTTTTTGTTATGAGATTTCCATTTTTACCCAGCCAGCCAAGTCCACTGCGGGTAGCCCAGGCCCTCTCCAACACCGGGGCTGAATCCACAAATCCGCGGCCCTGGATATTGCCCATTCTTTCCCGCATCTTATTTAATAATATATTTAATTTTCCCCTGATTACTTCATGATAATCTTCGCCATAAGCGTATTTGGAAATTTTAGGGGATCCCTTATTAACCTGTAATTCGTTGGGATAATAATTAAGCATTAAGGTAATGACAGATTTTGCACCGGGAACTAGTCTCGTTGGATCTACCCTGAGCTCGAAATGATTTTCCATGTATTTCATGCTCCCATGCATACCCTTTATCAACCAGTTTTCCAACCGTTCAGCATCTTCATTAAGTCTACCCGCCCTGGCAATACCGCAATGATCAAAACCAAGTTCGGTTGCCCATTGCTTCAGAACCCTCGTATGTGATTCCATGTTCCTCACTATTCAAACAGTTTCAGATTATTAAGATCTGCAAAGTTAAACATTAAAATTACAGAAGTCAGAGTCTGAGCTACAGCTAGCTGGATAACAGCTAGCCTGAGCCACAACTTGCCGGGTAACAGTTAGCCTGAGCCTCAGGATACCGGGCCACAGAAAACTGTGCATAATGTACCATATTCCTCCTAAATTATATCCTAACGGCTGTCATCTTACGAAAGCAGCTATTTTTAAACTGGCTTGCTTTAACTTCAATCACAATTTTTACTATATTAACCGCTTAAACGATTTATCAGCTTATGAAGAATGCCCTGGATTTTAAAGATATCATAGTCTTCATGATATATTTTGTGATAGTTGCAGGTTACGGTTACTGGATTTATCAACGAAAAAAGAAAGCTTCCCTTGGTACAAAAGATTTTTTCCTTGCTGAAGGTTCACTCACCTGGTGGGCAATCGGAGCTTCACTGATTGCATCAAATATTTCCGCTGAACAATTTATTGGAATGTCTGGCTCAGGTTTTAAAATGGGTCTGGCAATTGCGACTTATGAGTGGATGGCAGCTGCAAGTCTTGTAATTGTTGCCATTTTCTTTATACCGGTATATCTTAAGAATAAGATATATACGATGCCGCAATTTCTTAATCAGCGTTATAACGGAACCGTTAGCCTGATTATGGCCATTTTCTGGCTTTTCCTTTATGTGGTGGTCAACCTTATGTCGATACTTTATCTCGGTGCACTTGCTGTTAGTGGAATATCCGGGGTCGATCTCAATGTATGTATGATCGGGCTCGCCATTTTTGCTATTTTTATTACACTCGGGGGGATGAAGGTTATTGGATACACAGATGTTATCCAGGTATTTTTTCTGATTCTTGGTGGCCTGGTAGCAACTTATCTCGCGTTGAACCTTTTGGTAGATACAACAGGTGGAGATTATAGCATGTCAAGAGCTTTTGATGGGTTAAACATCATGCGACGGGAAGCGGATGATCATTTTCATATGATCCTTAAAAAAGACAATCCGAACTATCTCGATCTCCCTGGTCTTACCGTGTTGATAGGAGGTATGTGGATCACAAATCTGAACTACTGGGGTTGCAACCAATACATAACTCAAAGAGCGCTTGGCGCTGATCTGAAGACAGCAAGAAGTGGAATCCTGTTTGCTGCTTATCTAAAACTTCTTATGCCTGTTATTGTTGTATTGCCGGGCATTGCAGTTTATATACTTAACCAGAAAGGTTATTTCAGTGGAGGTGAATTACTTGATTCAAAAGGTACCCTGGCTGTCGATAAAGCTTATCCAACATTACTCAATCTTTTGCCAGTCGGGTTGAAGGGCCTTGCCTTCGCGGCTTTAACTGCAGCAATTGTTGCTTCACTTGCCGGAAAAGCGAATAGTATCGCTACCATTTTTTCACTTGATATTTATAAAAAAGTAATCGATAAGGATGCTACTGATCACAAACTGGTTAATGTCGGAAAAATAGCAGTGGTTATTTCTATGATAATGGCCATGATCCTTGCATTTGTTGTTGGTGAAAAACTAATGGGAGAAGGTAAACAGGGTTTCCAGTATATACAGGAGTACACGGGTTTCGTAAGTCCGGGCATCTTTGCCATGTTTATACTCGGATTTTTCTGGAAGAAAACAACATCCAATGCTGCACTTTTTGCAACGGTGGGTGGATTTGTGTTTTCAATGATCTTTAAATTCCTGCCTTATTTTGGAGATCTCAGTGCCCTTTCTCCTTATGGATTTTCAAGACAAAACGTTGATGGTGTATTTGAGATTCCCTTTCTTGACAGGATGGGTTTCGTATTTGTTCTTAGCGTGCTTGGTATGGTTATAATCAGTTTATATGAGAACAAGAGAGGAGTGAAACCCAATGCGCTTGAAATTGATGCAAAGATGTTCAAATTGGATAAAGGATTCGCTATCGGAACCTTTATTGTATTGGTAATCCTGACAACACTTTATACTGTTTTCTGGTAAACTTTTTATTGTGAAATATACTTTAGGATATGATATTGGGTCATCTTCTGTAAAAGCTGCCCTGCTTGAGATAGCAACTGGCAAAACCGTTGCCAGTACTTTTTCGCCTGCTGATGAAATGCCCATCTCGGCTACCAGGCAGGGCTTTGCCGAACAGGACCCGGAGCGCTGGTGGAAAGAATTAATAGCTGCAACAGAAATTCTCAGATCCCAGGTAAATTATAAAGGCGATGAGATTGCCGGTATCGGTATCTCATACCAGATGCATGGGCTTGTTTGTATTGATAAGGATGGCCAGGTTCTGAGGCCATCAATAATCTGGTGCGACAGCCGTGCGGTTGAAACCGGTAACAAGGCATTTGAGGAACTGGGACAGGAATATTGCCTGCAGAAATTCCTGAATTCGCCCGGAAACTTCACCGCTTCCAAATTGAAATGGGTGAAAGATAATGAACCGGAACTTTATAAACGCATCGACAAGATCATGCTTCCCGGTGATTATATTGCTATGAAGTTAACAGGAGAAGCCGCAACTACAATTTCTGGTTTATCTGAAGGCATATTCTGGAACTTTCCTGAGAAATCCCTGGCAAAAGATCTTCTGGATTATTATGGGATCGATGAAAAAAAGATAGCAAGCTTAGTTCCAACATTCGGCGAACAGGGCAGGATTACAAAAGCCGCCGCAGGCTTACTAGGGCTGGCAGCCGGAACGCCGGTTTGTTACCGCGCCGGAGATCAGCCCAATAATGCGTATTCACTTAATGTGCTTAACCCGGGCGAAGTTGCCGCAACGGCAGGAACCTCGGGAGTAATATATGGAGTGATAGATCAGATCAACTATGATCCACTATCAAGGGTAAATAATTTTGTGCATGTGAATCATTCGGATGAACATCCCCGTTATGGAGTATTGTTATGTGTAAATGGAACCGGTAGCCTCAACAGCTGGTTACGCCGCAATTTCTTTTCCGGTATATCATATAACCAATTGAATGAAGAAGCTGCTCGCTCGCCAGTCGGGTCCGATGGCATAAGGTTTTATCCTTTTGGCAATGGAGCAGAACGGGTACTCGAGAACAGGGATCCGGGAGCCTTTTTACAGGGTGTTCAGTTCAACAGGCACGATCGTACCCATATAGCCCGGGCCGCCCAGGAAGGTATCGTATTTGCACTAAGATACGGTATGGAGGTTATGGAGGGGATGGGCCTTAAAATGAAAACTATAAGAGCCGGGTATGCCAACATGTTTTTAAGTGATGTATTTGCCACTACTTTTTGTAACACTACAGGATGTAATATTGAACTTTATAACACAGACGGTGCAACCGGTGCCGCAAGAGCAGCCGGTGTAGGTTGTGGTGTATTCGGATCATTTGCCGAAAGTTTTCGCGGTATGGAAGTTATCAAAAAAATGGAGCCGGCTGCCGCGCTTCAATCATCAAATACCGAAGCTTACGAATATTGGAAATCAGGTTTATCGGCTTACACGATATAATTTAAATTATCGGCCTACACTATATATAATTTAAATTGTCAGCTTACACGATATAAATTAAGATTATCAGCTTTCGCGATATAAATTAAGACTATCAGCTTTCGCGATATAAATTAAAATTATCAGCATACACGATATAAATTAAAATTTATGAGTATCACATTAGGTAACAAAGAATATTTTAAAGGAATTGGACAGATCGGTTTTGAAGGACCTGAATCTGACAATCCACTTGCATTCAAATGGTACGATGAAAAACGAGTTGTTGCAGGCAAAACAATGAAAGATCATTTAAGGTTTGCTGTTGCCTACTGGCACTCTTTCTGTAATACAGGTGCCGATCCATTCGGACCAGGTACCAAACATTTCCCATGGGATGCTTCGCCGGATGCCGATCAGCGTGCGAAAGACAAAATGGACGCAGCATTTGAATTTATAACTAAACTTGGAGTGCCTTATTATTGTTTTCATGATATTGATCTTGTAGATGAAGGCAACACTATCGATGAATACGAAAAGCGCATGGGCAACATCGTTAGTTACGCAAAGGAAAAACAAAAATCCAGCGGGGTTAAATTGTTATGGGGTACGGCCAACGTTTTTTCGAACGCCCGTTATATGAACGGTGCTTCTACCAACCCTGATTTTCATGCTGTTTCCTACGCAGCAACCCAGGTGAAAAATTCAATTGATGCTACGATTGCTCTTGGTGGCGAAAATTATGTATTCTGGGGAGGACGTGAAGGATATATGTCACTGCTTAACACGGATATGAAACGTGAGGTGGATCACCTTGGCAGATTCCTCGGCATGGCCCGCGACTATGCACGCAAAAAAGGTTTCAAAGGTGTATTTTTTATTGAACCAAAACCCTGTGAACCCACAAAACACCAATATGATTATGATAGTGCCACTGTAATCGGTTTCCTCAGGCACTACGGGCTTGATAAAGATTTCAAGATAAATGCAGAGGTGAACCATGCAACCCTTGCAGGACATACCTTTCAACATGAATTGCAGGTAGCTGCAGATGCCGGCATGCTGGGCAGCATTGATGCCAACAGGGGCGATTATCAGAATGGATGGGATACTGATCAGTTCCCGAATAATATCAACGACATCGTAGAAGCAATGCTTGTAATCCAGGAAGCTGGCGGTTTTGGCGGCGGAGGTATAAACTTCGATGCTAAACTCAGAAGAAATTCAACTGACCTGGAAGATATGTTCCATGCACATATAGGTGGTATGGATATTTTTGCCCGTGCGCTTGTCGTTGCTGATAATATCCTGACTAAATCATCTTACAAAAAGTTCCGCAAAGACAGGTATTCATCATTTGATACCGGGAAAGGAAAAGAATTCGAGACTGGCAAGTTATCACTCGAAGACCTCCGCGAATATGCTATCGCTAATGGCGAAGTGAAGTTGCAGAGTGGAAGGCAGGAGTGGTTGGAGAATATCATCAATCAATATATCTGATCTTTTAGTTTACCCCTGCTGTTCATTTTCATGTATATAATGGCTGGTTCATTAATTTGAACCAGCTTTTTTATGCAACAGTTTTTGGTCGCTTCTTCGCACCGTTGGGAGCGGGATTGTGCCTTTTTGCGGCTGTGTCCCGTGGTTAATACCTTTGCTCATGCTGGGAGTGGTTCTTGTCTCCGATCGGCTTTTTTTGCCCTGATCAGCT
>NZ_DATHKG010000006.1:0-17949 GCF_035489435.1 Flavitalea sp. | reverse complement strand
CCCGCAAACGTTGAATCATTACTGCGCTGAATCATTGCGAGGCTGTAGCAAGCAATCGATGCAATACCCATCGTTATTTATTGCTTGCGAATTAGATGAAAAGAATGCAAATGCAATGATGCACAACCGAAATTTCGGTAGCTAAGATTGTTTAAGATGTTGCGAATGGATTTTGGCAAGCGTTTTTCCGATAAACGGATAGCTGGTAATTGTAATACAGAGAATGGTAACACAGCAATGTCATTTCAATTTCTGCAATGCCGATAATGTCAAAGCAGGCTATTGCAATAAGTGAATGTTGAATTTTGTTGTACAAGTCGCATATCCCTTAAGTGAACGAGATTAGAACGTGCAGGATGGGCCTGAGGTTGGTTTGATTGCCACCTTCGATTCCTGCTCGGAGTTACCGAAGCCGATCAGGGCCCAACAGCAACCAGCGCTACATGAATACCTAAAAAAGCCGATCAGGGAACAAAAGCCGATCGGAGACAACAGCAGAGACCCGGCATGAACAATGGTATTAACCAGGAATCACAGTGGCAAATCAAACCAACCGAAAGGCCCATCCGGCGAAGGGAAGAACCGAGTGAACGCCATGAACGCGCAAAGGGAGCAATGTTAAAATAAGAAGCAATATTAAAACCAGGCAATTGCGCAGTTAATCGCGAAAAGCGACGGCAAGGGAGAAGATTTGTTAATTGTCGCCGCAATTCCCCCGAAAAAGCGATCAATAAAAATATTCGATTAACTTTGCGCTTTCTTTAAAGATTTCTACAATAAGGTTCTCAAATGAGTGATGAATTAAAACATGAATGCGGATTGGCATTCATTCGTTTACGTAAGCCATTCTCCTACTATCAGCAACAATACGGGACAGTGATGTGGGGATTGAACAAGCTCTATCTACTCATGGAAAAACAGCATAACCGCGGCCAGGATGGCGCCGGAGTTGCTGCCGTAAAGTTAAATGTAGAACCAGGTTACCCTTTTCTTCAACGCATAAGAAGTAGTGCAAATCAGCCGATAGTTGACATCTTTACCCAGATAAATCATGAAGTGCTGGAGCTTGAAAAATACCAGCCTGATATCACGAAACATGCTGGCCTGATGAAAGGTCATATCGCCTTCCTGGGTGAACTGCTACTGGGACATCTCCGTTATGGAACCCAGGGCAAAAACAAAGTAGAATTCTGCCATCCTTTTATAAAAAGACATACCATTCCCGCCCGCAACCTTGCACTTGCAGGAAATTTTAACCTGGTTAATACTGATGAACTTTTCGGTCTCATCAATGTAGACCCGGGGGAGTTTCAAAAACAAAGTGACCTGGCGGCTATGATGGAAGTAATTCATCACTTCCTGGTAACCACTGATGAAGAAACACCGGGCAACCTTGATGTGCTCCAGGTACTGCAAAAATCAGTACCCTTGTTTGACGGCGGTTTTACTGTCGGTGGTCTGCTTGGCAATGGTGATTCTTTCGTTTTTCGCGATGGTCACGGTATACGACCGGCTTATTATTATATTTCTGATGATGTTGTTGTTGCAGCATCTGAACGTGCGGCCATCAGGACTGTGTTTAATGTAGGCGAAAATGAAGTGAAAGAATTGATGCCGGGCATGGCGATTATTGTAAAGTCTGACGGCTCCGTTTCTATGGACCAGGTGATCGAGCCTAAGGAACGCCGGGCCTGCAGTTTTGAAAGAATCTATTTTTCCAGGGGTAGCGACGAAAAGATTTACCGTGAAAGATCTGAGCTTGGAAACCTGCTCACCGAACAGGTTCTTTCAGCCATTAACCAGGATGTAAAAAATACCATCTTTTCATTTATCCCGAATACTGCCGAAATAGCATTTTATGGATTGTGGAAAGGCATGGATGATTACCTGAAGAAAGTGAAAATTCAAAAGATACTTTCCTGGGGGAATAATATCGATCCCGAAAAACTGGAAGAGATGATCAACCGGAAGATCCGCATTGAGAAAATTGCCATCAAGGATGTAAAGATGCGCACTTTTATTACTGAAGATGTGAGCCGTAACGAAATGGTGCAACACGTATACGATATAACCTACGGCACTGTAAATAAAAATGAAGATACTATTGTTGTTATCGATGATTCAATCGTCCGGGGAACAACGCTGAAACAAAGCATCATTCGTATGCTTTCTCGACTTGAACCGAAAAAGATTATCGTAGTATCATCGGCTCCTCAAATCAGGTATCCTGATTGTTATGGTATTGATATGAGCAAGCTCGGTGATTTTATCGCATTCAAGGCTGCCATCGAACTCTGGAAAGATCAAGGTAAAGAAGACTGCCTGCATGAGCTTTATGACAAATGCAAAGAGTTGGGCAGGATGGGACAATTACATACTGAAAATATTGTAAGGCAGGTTTATAAACCTTTCACACCCGAAGACATCTCCAATAAAATAGCTGAGCTTATCACACCCAAAGAGCTTGATATTCCTGTACAGGTAATCTACCAGACAATCGAATCTTTACATGCTGCTTGTCCTACAAATACAGGCGACTGGTATTTCACAGGTAACTATCCAACTCCGGGTGGTAACAAGGTGGTGAATAAAGCGTTCATGAATTTTATGGAAGGCAAAAATATCCGTGGATATTAATTCCAATTTAACCTTACTCGTTGAAATAAAGCGTTTTAATACAGATCTATTTCACTAAATTTAGTTTCGCAGGCTTTCCACGTTCCCTTCTAAGGGTTATCATTTAGGTTGAAACTTTAATTCGTTTGACCGGTATATTTGATGTGGGACTGACATTCACAACTATTTTTTTGAAACACGATGCTATGGCTAAAATATCCGTTCTTATTGTCGATGATCACACTTTAATCCGCGAAACATGGTCCTTCCTTTTAGGTCGAAATGAAAATTTTGATGTAATATCAGAAGTTGGAGATGGACAAACTGCTATTGAAATTGCGAGAGACAAAAGGCCCAACATTGTTTTGCTGGATATAAACATGAGCCCGCTCAATGGGTTCGATGTTCTTAAGATGATACGCAAACTTTCACCAGGCTCTAAAGTGATTGGTGTATCAATGCACTCACAACCGGCATATGCAAAGAAAATGCTTCGTCTTGGTGCCAGGGGTTATGTCACTAAAAATTCACCACGCCAGGAAATGCTGGATGCGATTTCAGAAGTGAATAAGGGCAATATTTACATCTGCCAGGAAGTAAAAAATATTTTGTCTGACCAGATGCTGGGTGATGAAGATACAACCGCAGGTCTCAATCAACTTTCTGAACGTGAAATGGAAGTAATAAACCAGATCAGGGATGGATTGTCCTCCAAGGAGATTGCTGACAAACTCGGTATTTCTATAAAAACAGTAGAGGTTCACAGGCACAATATTCTTAAGAAGTTGAAAGTAAAGAACACAGCTTCTCTCATCAACTACATCAACGCGAGTGGCTTATAAGAAATGATTCTAAATTGCGTTTGACCATGCCTGATATATTCTCATTTATGGTGATGAATTTCAAAGCTTGATTAGTATCAAGAAAACCTAACGATAGGTAGTTTGGCAGGTATTTTGTTTCCTTAGGATAGCCGACCGTTTAGCTTCCTATGAGAAACCAATTTTATAAGACAGGCCTGTCTAATTTCTGAATCCTTTGATTGAAACTTATTAAATTTAGGGGGAATTTACTTCCCCTTATTTATTTTATATAATGTCCGGATACAAAGTGTGATGTTTGGAGATCGATCTCACACTATCTACATTGTAGACGGTACGGGCTATGTATTTTCAGGTATTAACTACAGGTATTAACTACAGGTATTAACTACAGGTATTTAAAAACAAGTATTTAACTTCAGATATTTAACTTCAGTTATTTAAATGGAGTGGCGTTCATGGTTAGGAAGATCGCCGGATAAAAACGGAGAAGAAAAAAATAAAAGGATGAAACAATTACTGATTGTAAGGCATGCCAAAAGCAGTTGGGAAGATTTTTCAGTTCCTGATTTTGAGCGTCCACTAAACGATCGGGGAAAAAAGGATGCTCCAATAATGGCCCAAAGGATTTTGGACCGCAACATTGTTCCTGATGAGGTGATTACTTCCCCGGCGAAAAGAGCCAGGAAGACGGCTGAATTATTTGCTAAAACACTTGGGCTTCCAAAAGAAAACATCGTCGAAGCAAAGGAATTATATGAAGCTTCACCGGAAGCGTTTTATGATGTTGTAAGTAAGGCTTCTGTATCCGCATCTACTCTTATCTTGTTTTCGCATAATCCCGGGATAACGGCCTTTATAAACAAACTCACTTCAGTTTCAATTGATGATATGCCAACCTGCGCAGTTTTTGCTTTGAGTTGCGACATAAATGATTGGTCTGAATTCAGGGCAGCGAAAAAGGAGTATCTCTTTTTTGATTATCCGAAAATGTGAGTCTACCCGAAAATTTGAGTTTACCGGGAACATTAGTCTTCCCAGAACATGAATGTACCCAGAACACGAATGTACCCAGAACATGAATGTACCCAGAACATGAACGTACCCAGAACATGAGCCTACCCCGAACTGATTCTACTGGAACATGATTCTTCCAGGAACATGAATCTACCAAAAACATGATCTTCCTGGAACTGATTATCCAAAATCCATACTTAAACTGTTTCCATCTCTTCTTGCAATTGATTTATGACTTCTTTATAAAGTTCCATGGACCGGGGAACAGGCAGGGTGATTGTATTTATCAATTCGAGTGACTCACTGATATTTAATTTATCCTGTGTTGCGACTACAGCGAATTTCCTATCACTGAGATAACGGCCCAGGTATTCCTGTTCGGCCTGGCCGGGTGTCGGTATTAATACTGCCTTCTTCCTGAGTTTGAAAAGGTCCATAACCGAAGTATAACCGCAGCGGCAAATAACAACCCGCGCTTCGCAGATGAGTTGGTTCAGAACCCGGCTGTCAGCGAAATTTATGATACTGATATTTGAGCCCGAAACAGGTATGTTTTTTTCATCGGGCACTCCCCTGACAAATATTGCTTTGCCAGGAATGGCCGAAAGCTGCTTGAGTAACATAGATTCCAGGATGCTGCGTTGAGGCTCGGGACCGGATAGAATGATGAGAACATAATCGTGTTCGACGTCCGTATTACAACGTTCGAAACGCGATAGTGGTCCGATATAGCGCACCGGGAATACCGGTTTATTGACAGGATGCGAAAGAATTCCTGCCAGGTTGTAACTGCCCTCAAAATAACTGCCCTCAAAATCAGGTATCCAACACTCTGTAAATCTCCTGATCATTTTATGAGTTGAATATGCTGAAATCCGATCCGCTAAACCGCCGGCTCCGGTGAGGATTTTCAGCTGATGGGTGATGAAAACAGATCTAATAGATGAGGAATAAACGCCATATCTGTTATCTGAAATGATGATATTTGGGGCGAACTGACGCAAAATGCGTTTGAATTGAAGATTTTCGCGCTTGATTGAGATCAAAATATTTGGTAACTGGAAAATCAACTTTAAAATCGTTTTCCACCTGGAGGAGCTATAAGAAAGGCCATATCCTGACAGATGTACAAAAGCAACTCCCGGAAATTCGGGTTGTAAAACCAATTTCTGGTTTGAGTTACAGGCAATTACAACATCGAAATTATTTTGTTGTAATTCCCTGATGAGAGGAATGCACCGGGTAGTATGTCCAAGCCCCCAATCCAATGGCGCAATTATCGCTAGGTGTTTTTTTGTAATTGCCGGATATTCTTGATTTTTAACCAAACTGGTATAATAATTTATAATTAAATTAGTTTAATTTAGAACAACCATCATCTATGAAAAAAGGTAAACTAAATCTGATTATAATTTTCCTTTTCATAAGCATTCTCGGAGCAAGTTGTAGTGCAAGTCGTGGCACTGGCGGAACTTCCAAGAAATGTGGTTGTGGGTTAAATAAAGGCTTTGTTGGTTACTGAAAATCCTAATAAGAAATGAAAACACCAAACCGAGATTTGCTTGTCCTAGTGAAGGACGAATTCTTAAACAATGATGACATGGAGTTTGAACTGGAAAAGCTAAATCAACTGCTTCTCAGTTTCGAAACCATGGATAAATTTTGTGTTGCCCACGAGATTTTTGACATGAATAAGTTCAAGATTATTCATGATTCAACTGTCATACAGCGCATCATTAAGCAAAAGGATCTGAAACCTTTTGAGTTTATCTGTAACAAGAACTGATTTTGTAACAAGAACTGATTTTGTAACAAGAAATGATTTTGTAACAAGAAATGATTCTGTAACAAGAACTGATTCCTCTCATTTAGTCGTAATTTCTCAGCTCCTGGTAACATACTGAGACATGAAAACCGTGTCCAAACCTGTGTGGGTTGGAAATTTTCCCCAAACCCGGGGTTGCACCCCGGGGCGATGCGAAGTCAACACCTATCGAGGTTGTAACATATGAATGCAAGTCGTTGACCCCGCAATACTTGCTAATCAATCCACACCTCAATTCACGAGTCAACTCTAATCACACCTCAACTCAAGAGTCAATTCTAATCATAACTCAACTCTCAAGAGTCAACTCTAATGATAACTCAACTCAAACTCTACTCACGACTCAACTCATAACTCACATCACTCAAAACTTAACTCACCACTCACCACTCACCACTCACCACTTTCTTCTCACTACTTTAATTTTGCAACCGCAGATTTAAGTTGTTCAATCATACAACCAATTTCCTCCAGTTTACAAGTGCCTACGCTTAACCGGTACCAGGGTGAATTATCAGGAGCACCAAAAGCATAAAAAGGTACCACAGCAATTTTAGCTTCATCCAGGATATAAGCAGTGACATCTGATTGTTTGGCCAACAACTTCTGATTGACGGTTTTTTTGCCGCTTAGATCAAGCTTGATCGTCAGGTAAATAGCTGCCTGGGGAGCAATCGAATCAACAGCATAACCATCAGCCTTAATTAGTTGAATCCCGTTATGAATTGCCCTCAGTCTTTCCTCAATTGCGTTCCTGAACCCCGCCAGGTATTCATCAATTTCGGCCGACATGGGGAGAAATTTTGCAACGGCTTTTTGTTCTGCCATTGGCGCCCAGGCTCCAAGATGTGAATTGATAGCCTTCATTTTGGCTATTACGTTCGCAGGTCCCATCGACCATCCAACCCTGACTCCTGTTGCTGCAAAAACCTTACTGATTGCATCGACAAAAATGGTATACTTCTTCATTTCCGGTCTCAAAGAAACCGGGTTATAATGCTGTATATCACCATAAGTCAAATGCCAGTACATCTGGTCATACAGTACATATAGTTTCTTCGCGGCGGGATCCCTTTTTGCATTTTCTTCGAGTACCAGGTCGCAGATATCTTCAAGGTCCTTTTTTGTAAATGTGGTACCGGTGGGATTCTGGGGACTACACAATGAAATGAGAGAAGCACCTGAAATGTGGGGCGCCAGGTCTTCCGCGGTCGGCATAAAGTTATTAGCCGCCGTAGCTTCTACCACCACATGTTGCGCTTCCAGGAAATGTGTATAATGATTATTGTTCCAGGATGGCACAGCGTAAATCACCTTGTCATTCTTATCGACAACAGCTCTGAAAATGGCATAAATCAATGGCCGGCCGCCTGCAGCAACAAGAATTTCATCAATCGAATAATCCAGTTTCTCCCTTTCTTTCAGAAAAGCTGATAGTTGCTGGCGCAGATCCAGGTTCCCTTCTGAAGCCGGGTAATTGGTAAAATGATTGCGATAGGCATCAACAATGGCATCTTCGAGTGGCTTTGGGATCGGGAAAATCGAGGGATCAAAATCTCCTACGGTAAAATTATAGATGTTTTCGCCCTGGCGGATCTTATCACGGATCTCGCCGCCCAGTTTTACAATTTCAGAGCCAATCAGTGTTTCGGAAAGATAACTCAGTTTCATGGTGCAAAAGTAGCCGGATTGAGTTTGACTTTACCTTTACTTTAGCAAAACTTTTACAAGACCCTGATATTACAATATTTGACATACCAGTTATTCGTATATCTTTACTACTTAATGTTACAACGCTAAAACTACAACGCTAAAACTACAACGCTAAAACCAAAACTGCAATGAAAAAATTTTTGCTGATCTCTTTCGTAGTCGCTTCTACAGGAATCTTCGTAAGCGCATTTACTTCAGTTGACAGAAAATCAACTGATCCAAAACCCAAAAGTGCAAATAGTGAAAAGAAAGTAAACACCGCCTGGAAACTTGACAAAAACCATTCTACTCTCCGCTTTACAGTTACTCATATGGTAGTGTCTGAAGCAGAAGGTACATTCAGGAAATGGGATGGTACTGTTGAACATACCAAGGAAGATTTTTCTGACGCCAAAATCACTTTCACCGCCGATGTGAATTCGATAAATACAGACAACGAGAATCGTGATAAACACCTTAAGTCTGATGATTTCTTTAATGCTGAAAAATACCCTGAAATCAAATTTGTGAGCACTTCATTTGTGCCTGCAGGTGATAAAAAGTATAAGTTGAATGGTAACCTCACCATCCGTGATGTAACCAAACCAGTTGTCTTTGATGTTACCTATGGTGGAATACTGAAGGGAACTCGTGGTAATAAAGCAGGTTTCAAGGCGACCACCTCGATCAACCGTTTTGATTACAATCTGAAATGGGATCGTGCAACAGAAGCAGGTGGCCTGGTTGTTTCAAAAGAAGTTGAAATTACAGTGAAGCTCGAGTTTGATGAAGTAAAATAAATAGTTAAGAGTTATAAATAGGGTGGTTGTTCAGAAACCTGGTAAAAACCGGGATATCGGACAACCACCTTTTATTTATATCCAGGTTCCCTTCATTTTTATCCGGGGGGGTAAAAAAAGTGTTTTAATTCTGGTCCCCCCTTGCGGTTAAATTCTGGCGTACCGAGGTTAAATTCACTACAATATCCATCGATGCTTGCCGTTTAATTACCTGTCCCTCATCAATGTTTATCTTTGTCGACATGAAAAAATTTGTTCTGTTGTTTTTTCTCGCAGCCTGCATAGCAAACCTGTCTGCACAAACTGGCTATAACATTGACATAACCCTGCGTCCCTTCAGCAATCAAAAAATTTACCTCGGTTATTATTATGGTAAGATGAAGGCGTTGACAGACTCCGCAGTGCTGGATAATAGCAGCAAAGGCGTATTCCAGGGCGAAAAAGCACTACCAGGCGGCATTTATTTCATTGTTTCTCCCAATAAAGAAATTCTATTTGAACTACTGATAGACAAACAACAATCTTTTGGAATTGATGCTGACACAACAGCGCTTCCTTCAAATGTGAAATTCCTGCGATCACCGGACAACTCAGGCTTTCAACAATATACTTTATTCGCCAGCCGGACCGGAAGGGAAAGCAGCAGGCTAACCGCGGGATACAAACAATCCGGTAACCCAAACGATTCGATCACTGCGACAGCTGAGATCCGGCGACTTGGAAAAAAGATGGATGAATACCGCGATAGTGCAATAAAAAAACAGCCGGCTTCGTTGATGACCGCTTTGTTTAAAGCTCTGAAAGATCCACAAGTGCCAGCGGCCAGGGAACACCCGGGAGGAAAATATGATTCAACTTATGCCTATACCTATTATAAAAATCATTTCTGGGATGGAATTTCTTTCAGGGACGACCGGCTGGTACGCACCCCATTTTTTGAGTCAAAAGTCGAGAAATATTTCCGTGACCTCGTTGTTCCAAACCCGGATTCAATAATAAGGGAAGTTGATCATTTATTGTTGGCCTCCAGGGGTACCAGTGAGATGTATCAATTTTTGATGGTTCATTTTGTTCAGAAATATGTTAATCCTGAATACATGGGCCAGGATGCTGTATTTGTACACCTGTTTGAGAAATATATCAATACGGGCCAGGCCGCATTTTTCACTGCTACCTACAAAGAGTTTCTTACAAAACGCGCATATAGCCTCATGGCTAACCTGATCGGACAGCCGGCTTCTGACATGCAGATGGTTGATTCACTCGGTAAGCCAATGAACCTTTATACTGTGAAAAGTCCCTATACCGTGGTTTTTTTCTGGGATCCTACCTGCGGGCATTGCAAGGAGGTGGTACCGCATCTCGACTCGATGTACCAGGCGAAATGGAAAATTCAGGGTGTAAAAATTTATGGTGTGATGGTAGATGGAGGAAAGGAGAACTGGACAAAATATATCAAAGAAAACAAGCTTACCGACTGGGTACATGTTTATCAGACCAAAGCGCAACAGGATGCAGAATCTGCAGCGGGCAAACCAGGATTCAGGCAACTGTACGATGTATATCAAACACCGGTCCTCTACCTGCTTGATGCAGATAAGAGAATCATTGCAAAAAAATTAAGCTATCAGCAAATAGACGAAGTAATTTCACTTAAACAAAAAAACGTAAAGTAGTTATGAGTTATGAGTTATGAGTGAGTTGTGAATTCAAGAGTTAAATGAAATGCATATAATAAAACTCATATCCAAAAACTCATAACCGAAAACTCATAACCGAAAACTCATAACTGAAAAACTCATAACTCACTCATAACTCATCACTCATAACTAATAACACATTACTCCCGTGACGATCCTAAAAAAGACTCTTGTTTTTACCTTTGCAATTACAATCACTGCTGAACTGACCGCTCAAACGCTTTTCACCTACGGTGCTACCGCGGTAAGTAAAGAAGAGTTCCTCAAAGCCTACAATAAAAATAACGCTGGTCAGCCGGGTACACCCCAATCGTACCGCGACTATCTTGATCTCTATACAAAATTTAAGATAAAAGTTAAGGCAGCAAAGGATCTGAGGCTTGATACCTTGTCAAGTCAAAAAGCAGAGCTCCAGGGTTTCAAATCACAGGTGGCGGAAAGCTATATGAATGATGACGCAACCACCAACCGGCTGGTAATGGAAGCTTTTGAAAGAGGACAGAAAGAGATTCATCTTGCACATATTATTATTCCTTTATCAACCGATGCTAACACAGAAGAGCTGGCAGCTGCGAACACAAAAATTATGTCAGCCTATGACAGGCTTGCCAAAGGAGAATCTTTTGAATCAGTGGCCGTCGCTGCATCTTCCGACCCATCCGTTCAAACTAACAAAGGTGATATAGGATTTATTACAGCCTTATCACTTAGTTATGAGCTCGAGAACCTTGCTTACAGCACTGCTCCCGGTCAATATTCAAAACCATATAAAAGCAAAAGCGGGTATCATATTTTCAAAAACCTTGGCGAACGCAAAGCTTCAGGTAGAATTCGTGCGGCCCAGATCTTATTGGCATTTACACCAGATGCTACAGAAGTACAAAAACAGCAAAAGAAAAAACTAGCAGATTCATTATACAAGGTTATCCAGGCAGGGGGCGATTTTAAAACCCTTGCTGCTCAGTTCAGTAATGATAACCTGAGTTACCAGTCAGGCGGAGAAATGATGGAATTTGGTATCGGAAAATATGAACCGGTATTTGAAAACGCCGCATTTGCATTGGCAAAAGATGGGGACGTATCAAACCCGGTATTGTCATCTTTCGGTTATCATATTATCAGGCGCCTTGAATATAAACCAGCCCAGGATACACTTTCCGAGGGCAGGGATAAGGACGCGCTGAAACAGCTGGTTTTTCAAAGCGACCGAATGGAAGCTGCGAAAAAGGCTCAGCTTGTAAAGATCAGGGAGCAGATAGGTTTTAAGAAAGGAGTTTATAACGAAGCAGCTTTCTGGCGGGTAACAGACACGCTGATGCTGGGCCGGCCGTTACCCCAGATTACCGGGCTGAATTCAAACACGGTACTGTTTACTTTCAGGGACAAAAAGGTTGCTCTCAAAGACTGGCAGGATCATCTTGCACAGGTCCGGAATACCAGGAACAGCATAAGTCGTAAAGCAATGTTCCAGGAGTTTAGTGATCTGAAAGTACTTGATTATTACCGCGAACATCTTGAGGAATACAATAAGGACTTTGCTTTTCAACTAAGTGAATTCAAAGAAGGCAACCTGCTTTTTGAAGTGATGCAGCGAAAGATCTGGGATAAAGCCGCAGCAGATAGTATTGGTCTCAGGAAATATTTTGACAAATACAAGGCGAAATATAAATGGGAGGCAAGTGCCGATGCGATCATCTTTACATTCAGCAATCCTGAACTTGCCATGCAAATGCGTTCCCGCATAGATAGTAACTGGAAAGCCTGGAACACATTGTCAGAAACAAGTGATGGTAACATGCAGGCCGATTCAGCTCGTTTTGAATTATCACAGATCCCCGTGCCCGATCGTACCAATTTCCAGCCCGGTTTGTTGACTGCAAATACAAAAAATGAAAACGATAACTCGGTAAGCTATAGTTATATCATCAGGATGTACCCGGCAAATGAACAACGTACTTTTGCTGCTGCCAGGGGTTTTGTGATCAATGACTACCAGGCCTTCCTTGAAGAAAACTGGATAAAAGAACTGGAGAAAAAATACCCGGTTAAAATAAATGAAGCAGTGCTCAAAACGTTGTAAAGTTTAAATCAATTCCTTTACAACATTGCAGATAAGTTTTGACTTGCCGAGGATATAATAGTGCAGCACAGGTACGCCTTCTTTTTTCAGTTCCCTTGATTGTTGCAAGAGCCATTCGCCACCAACGAGTTCAATATCTGCATCGTTTTTACATTTCATAACCTCGGTGATGAGGTCATTTGGAAGATCAACATGGAAGGTTCGGGGCAATACTGATAATTGTTTTTTGCTGGTCAAAGGTTTCAGGCCCGGGATAATCGGAACTTCAATCCCAAGTTCGCGGCAGCGTTTTACAAAATCAAAATATTTTTTGTTATCAAAAAACATTTGGGTAATGATATATTCCGCGCCGGCATCCACTTTTTCTTTCAGATAAGCGAGGTCAGTGTCCATATTTGGTGCTTCAAAATGTTTTTCAGGGTAACCTGCAACACCAATAGAGAAACTGGTTCTGAATCCATCCCGGATATCATCTTCCAGGTAGATCCCGTTGTTGAGATTATTCACCTGGCGAAGTAATTCAAAAGCATTCCTGTTGCCATCAGGTTCCGGTTCAAAAACAGTTTCATTTTTTGCTGCATCCCCCCGAAGAACCAACACGTTATCGACGCCAATAAAATTCAGATCGATCAAAGCATCTTCTGTTTCTCTTTTTGTAAATCCGCCACAGATCAGGTGAGGTACAGCATCCACCTTATAGTGATTCATGATAGCTGCGCAGATACCTACAGTTCCGGGGCGTTTGCGAACCTCTACTTTATCAAAACTGCCATCTGCTTTCTTTTTGAAAACGTGTTCGCTGCGATGGTAGGTTACGTTGATGAATGAAGGTTTGAAAGCCATTAACGGATCGAGTTGATCGTAGATCGAGTTGATGGTTTTTCCTTTCAAAGGGGGTAAAATCTCAAATGATACAAGGGTGCCTTTGGCCTCACGGATATGATCAACAACTTTCATAAATATTGATTAGCCTGCAAACATAATGGCTAATGCCCATATGCACAAAAGATTGGATATTGAATAACGGACATTTAGATATTTAACAATAAAAAACCGTGCTGAGGCTCAGCGCATTTGCTTATTTTTGTCACTAAACAGGCAGTAATTTTGATCAGTGAAATTCGTGCAACGAACCTTATAAAGCGGTATGGCAGCCGGACGGTTGTAAACCAGGTTTCAGTTAGTGTTAAACAGGGTGAGATCGTGGGCTTACTCGGTCCGAACGGCGCTGGAAAAACAACCACTTTCTATATGGTTGTTGGGTTGATCAAACCGGACCAGGGCCAGGTATTCCTGGATAACAGGGAGATTACTAAACTCCCCATGTACAAACGCGCGCAACTGGGCATTGGATACCTGCCCCAGGAAGCTTCTGTATTCCGTAAACTCAGTGTTGAGGACAATCTCAAGGCCATACTTGAAATGACTAAATTAACAAGAGGCGAGCAGAAAAATAAACTGGAAGCCCTGCTTGACGAATTTCGTTTGCATCATGTCCGTAAAAATAATGGGGACTCGCTTAGCGGTGGTGAACGCAGGCGAACAGAGATTGCCCGTGCGCTGGTTGTAGATCCAAAATTCATTCTGTTAGATGAACCCTTTGCCGGCGTGGATCCTATTGCAGTAGAAGACATCCAGGCTGTAGTAGCCCGTCTTAAATATAAAAATATCGGAATACTTATAACGGATCACAATGTGAATGAAACATTATCGATCTGTGACAGAGCTTATTTATTGATTGAAGGAAAAATATTCAAACACGGCACTGCAGAAGAACTTGCTGCTGATGAACAGGTCAGGCGGTTATATCTCGGCCGTAATTTTGAACTGAAACGTAAAGACTATCTTCACGAAGAGGCCGGACGTGGACAGGCGTTTGAATCAGCCAGGGATAAGGAGTAGGCTGGCCATTAGAAAGATTGCGTCATTTCCTGAATCATAAAACAACAGCTTGAAACTTTTATCCCCGGCCATATCACAGCTCGCGAGAATGCGGCTCTGGCGCATCGAAGCCTGGAAAAACAATCCTGTAGATGCCCAGCGGGAGGTATTGCAGGACCTGGTTACTTCTGCCCAATACACTGAATTTGGCAGAAAATATAATTTCTCCGAATTATTCAACATAAGGAAATTCAAACAAACGGTTCCCATTCACGCTTACGAAGACATGAAGCCTTATATACAGCGCATCATGGATGGAGAAGAAAATATTCTCTGGAATACACCTATCAACTGGTTCGCCAAAAGCAGCGGTACTACCAGTGATAAAAGCAAATTCATTCCAATCTCGGAAGAAAGTCTGCAGGACGGGCATTTCAAAGCCGCCAAGGATGTGCTGACTATGTATTACAACTTCAACCCGGATTCTGACCTGCTTACCGGTAAAGGACTGGTAATCGGGGGCAGTCATACAATAAGCCAGGTGAATGAAGAAGTTCATTATGGAGATCTTAGTGCCGTCCTTTTACAAAATTCACCAATCTGGGCAGGATGGATAAAAACGCCTGAACTCAGCATCGCCCTGATGGATGAGTGGGAAGGAAAAATCGAATTGCTTGCACAAAATACAATCCGCGAAAATGTTACTTCGATTTCGGGTGTTCCTACCTGGACGCTGGTATTGTTTCGCCGGATACTCGAAATAACCGGTAAGGCAACAATAGCAGAAGTCTGGCCAAGCCTCGAACTATATATGCACGGCGGCGTTTCGTTTACCCCCTACCGTGACCAGTTCCGAAAACTGATCGGCAAAGACATTAATTATCTCGAAAGCTATAACGCCAGCGAAGGGTTTTTCGCAGCACAGGATAATCCTGCTGAAGATGGTATGCTACTTTTCACGGATCATGGTATTTTTATGGAGTTTATGCCCATAGAAGAATACGGAAAGGAACAACCGGAAACAATTGGTCTGAACGATGTCAAAATTGGCAGGAACTATGCTCTGATCATTAGTACTAATGGCGGACTATGGCGATACCTTTTAGGCGATACTATCCAGTTTACATCTTTGCGGCCCTTCAAGGTAAAAGTTAGTGGCAGGCTTAAACATTATATCAACGCTTTCGGTGAAGAAGTGATAGTTGACAATACTGATCATGCCATAGCGGTAGCCTGTAAGAAAACCGGTGCGATTGTGAATGATTATACTGCCGCACCCGTATATTTCAGCGAAGGCACAAATGGCGCACATGAATGGTTGATCGAGTTTGAAAAAGAACCAGCAGATGTTGAAGAGTTCAGAGCAGAACTGGATGCAGCGCTAAAAAGCGTTAACAGTGACTATGAAGCGAAACGGTATAAAGATATTGCGCTGGGTATGCTTGTGTTGCGGCCCCTGAGGAAGGGCGTGTTTAATGAATGGTTGAAGAGCAAAGGGAAACTCGGCGGACAGCACAAAGTGCCCCGGCTGAGTAACGAACGAATCTGGCTCGAGGAAATTTTCAGCCTTAACCATTGATTGCAAAGACAAATTTTTATTCCATTATCTTTTTATAAGAAACAGGCAACATAACCTGATCCGGTAAAATCAAAATCATGAAATTATTAGAAAACAAAGTAGTAGTAGTAACAGGCGCAGCCAGGGGAATTGGCGAAGCCATTGCATTGAAACTCGCAGAACATGGTGCACATATTGCCTTCAGTTATGTAAGCGATAGCAGCGCTGAAAAAGCAACGGCGCTTGAGCAAAAAATGAAGGCACTTGGAGTAAATGCGAAAGCATATAAAAGCAATGCTTCTGAATTTACTGCAGCTGAATCTTTTATTGCAGATGTAACAAAGGAGTTTGGTACCATCGATGTCTGCGTTAATAATGCCGGAGTGTCACGTGACAATCTCCTGCTCAGGATGACTCCGGAACAATGGGACGAAGTGATGAATGTAAATCTCAAAAGTGTTTACAACATAACAAAGCAGGTGATAAGACCGATGATGAAAGCAAAAAAAGGTTCCATCATCAATATGAGTTCTATCATCGGTATGCGTGGAAACGCCGGTCAAAGCAGTTATGCTGCAAGTAAGGCGGGTATTATCGGATTTACTAAATCCATTGCCCTGGAACTTGGAAGCCGTAACATACGCTGTAATGCTATTGCTCCCGGTTTTATCGAAACTGATATGACCAATTACCTGAAGGACGGAGATGCCTCAAAAAAGTTTCTTGAAAAAATTCCGCTCGGGCGTTTTGGGAAAGCAGAAGAGATTGCCGATGCAACCCTGTTTCTTGCATCTGACATGAGTACTTATATCACCGGCCAGGTGCTCAGTGCCTGTGGCGGATTGAATATCTGATGCAGGTCCCAGTTGCCAATACCTGGACTTCCGGTAAAGATCAAACTTTCGGCGGAGGCACAAGTGCCTTCCATAAGTGCATGCAGGCATAGGTGCGGTAAGGACTCCATTTTTTTGCCTTTTTGATCATAGCTTCTTTGAATTTCTTTTTATCTGAATTATCAAGCTTATAAAATCTGATCATGGCATTCTGGATACCAAGGTCATCAACCGCAAATACATCTTCGCGACCAAGTGCAAACATTAGCAGCATTTCAACCGTCCATCTACCGACCCCTTTAATTTCGGTAAGATATTCAATGACTTCTTCATCCGACATGGGTGATAATTTTTCATTATCCATTCCATACTCAGCTGCAAACTTCGCAACATTATGTATATAATTACATTTGGCATTTGACAGGCCGATTTCGCGCAATGTAGTAAGAGGGGTGTCCTGGATTTCCAGCGGTGTTGGTTCTTTGCTTTTATACAATGCAAGAAACCGCTGGTTAATAACCGCCGCTACCTTGATGGATAGTTGCTGGCTCATAATCGAACTGCAGAGGTAAAGGCAGATATTTGTTCTGCGTTTTAAATGTAGTGCTCCGTGTTCTGCGATAAGACGGGTCATTACTTTTTCTTTGGCGAAATGGTTTATGTACTTCATTGATGATGACAATTCCTTGATGATGGTAACTCATTGATTACAATTCCCATGATGTTGATTTTTCAAGATTGCAGAGTACTGACAAATATATCTACTCGCTTCTGGTAAACAGCATTATTATGCAACAGTTTTTGGTCGCTTCTTCGCTGCGTTGGGAGCGGGATTGTGCCTTTTTGCGGCTGTGTCCCGTGGTTAATACCTTTGCTCATGCCGTTCTTTGCTGTTGTCTCCGATCGGCTTTTTTGCCCTGATCAGCTTCAGTAACTGCGGTTATGGTACGAAGTGCTGGTTTGCTTTCTTTGGTTACCAGCATTATTATGCAACAGTTTTTGGTCGCTTCTTCGCACCGTTGGGAGCGGGATTGTGCCTTTTTGCGGCTGTGTCCCGTGGTTAATACCTTTGCTCATGCTGGGAGTGGTTCTTGTCTCCGATCGGCTTTTTTTGCCCTGATCAGCT
>NZ_DATHKG010000005.1:0-84182 GCF_035489435.1 Flavitalea sp. | reverse complement strand
AGAAAAAAAGGTTGATTGGAACGATGCCTGTTTTGCATTTATAATCAGGATCTGATGTTCGCAACAGATACAAGTTCGGAGGTGATGTTGTTGCGATGAGTTTAACTTCCGCTCAGTTCAACTTTCCCGCTGCTCTTACTTCGCTGCCTTCGGTTTTTGTAAGTCCATCTCCGAAGGCTTGCCGGTACTTGTCGGCGATTGTACTGAGTTGCTTCACCACATCAGGATATACACCAGCGAGCTTGTTCAATCCATGCGCGATGTCATTGTTACCGGGTTGTCCGTTCACCCTGATGTTTTCACCGCAATGCCTGCAGTATTGACATAATCAAATCCTTGATAACAGGTTGTTTAACCGGTTAAGTATGTCTTCGGGTTTATGGTCATCGAAAGTGGGTGCCTGCCCTGGTTCTTTAGCAAAGAAACAATCGTCCCACCTATTTGCTGGGACAAGATACCTAATCTGTCTTCCCTGAGCTTTGCCAATACCCATTAAAAACGAGCCAGGATCCAATGGGATGCCATTGCTGTCTTTAATAGATTTCCATATTTCACCAGTATCAGCCGTCAGGTTGCAGGCTTTTATTATTTGACAAAGAGTAATAATTAGTTCGTTTTTATGATCAACTATTTCCTGCATGTCTTGTTTTTTCATAAAGGATATTTAAATATCAATGTACAAAAAGATGTACAGTCAGAATAAAGTTAGACAGCCTTCAACTCAAATGCATAATCCTGGTACCCGATCAATTCTCTGTTAGCTTCTAATTCCTTCCATGCTTTTTCTTCGTGACTTAAGTCTACGATATCCCAGGTAGAAATGTCTGCAAACTTTTCAATAATTGTGTTTATAGTTTCTTTTTCTTCTTCTGTAAAAAGGTTCTTATCAAAGTCTGCTTCTGAAACAAAAATCTCTCTGGCACCACCATTCGGTAGTTTCAGGAACTGTGAGCTGATAAGTTGTTCATTTTCTAAGTATGCATAGATGTTATCGTAATTAGATGGAACTGGTCCATATTTTATAGCACGATAGCTCAAGCCACAAATTGATGTTCCATGGTTTTTATAGTGCGTAAAATCCGTAAAGAATAATTGCTTATTTAATTTAAGCTTATCATTAAAATCGGGCTTCGAATGCTGGATATAATAAGTAACCAGGTTTGCGATTTTAGCCGGTTCTGGTTTTCTAAATCCTGTATAATTATTTGGTACATTATATACATTCAAAATCGAACAGATGTCTTTGCTTTCATCGGCACTTTGAATGAGATACATTACTCTTTCCCTAACTTTCTTAAAAGCGTTCTCTGAGAAGTGTTCTTTTGCTTTATCAAGTAAGTTTAAAAACGTTTGTGGCTCCGAAACAGCACTTATTAAATTTCCATATGCTGGCGTTGGTATTTCTCCGTTTTCATAGTTGCTATATCCATTTGCACCCAGTCCAAGTACCTCACTCATTTTTGAAGCAGGTATATCATACTTGTGTCGGATAGCGGCAATTTCTTCAGGAAAGGGTATGTTGTTCTTTTCCCGGTATTGATTATAGGCTTGTGTTAAACTTATAGTATCTGCCTCGGTAGTGGTAAATTCCTCTTGACACTTCTCGCATTTGTAAAAATGCGCAACGATCTTAAATACGTCTTTTCTATAGGTCAATTCTTTTGCTTCTTTATATAGGATTGCAATACCGTCGCAATATGGGCATTCGATTTTCTGTTTCATGTTCATGCTTTTTTGAGTGGGTAAGTGACCTGGAATTCTGCAGGGTGAAATGACATGCAATCAGCAGATTTATTTTCTAAGCCTTTGCTGATTTTAATGTAAACTTCAACACCCTTTATTTGAATTCCAAACTCATAATAGTCCGGTAAACTGGCATCGTAGGAATCGTTTTTAGGTCCTGCATAATAATCTTCTTCTTTTAAGTTCATTATACATTCTAACCGTTTAGTCGCCGTAATATCCAGGTCTGCTAATCCCTGTAGATTTTTAGCCCGTGGACGAAAGCTGATCTCCAAAGAACCTAATCTTTTCCTTCAGCTCTTTTAAGAATTGTTCAACCTGTGCTTTGGTCGCCATTGGGGCAGCAAATTTATACTTTTTCTGCCATATTTCCACAATATATTATCTTTTTATGTGCTTTTACCATAAAAGAACCACTAATTCGTGGAATCATAGACATGTAGTCTGAATATGGTAAGGCATGGAACCCGTCATGACTATTTTGTAATGGCTGCTATTTTTTTAATGTGCTGTGGAAGCCTGTGGGATTATGCAGATCACCGGTCAAACGTAAAAATGGTTCAAAACGCTGCAATAGAAAAAAAATATACGACTGAGGGAAAGCCACTTACAAAAGAATTAAAAGATGCAGAGAAAAAGTGGATTGTTATAACTCCTGCTCAGTTCAATTTTCCCGCTGCCCTTACTTCGTTGCCTTCGGTTTTTGTAAGTCCATCTCCTAAGGTTTGCCGGTACTTGTCGGCGATGGCACTGAGTTGCTTCACCAAATCAGGATATTTATCTTTCAGATCTCTGTCTTCACCGGGATCAGTTGAAAGGTCGAATAGCGATAAAGGAACTTCCATAGTGCCATGTTTGCCTGGATAACGATTGCCGCCGATGGTAGCAGGTGGCCCATAGGTCTGCGAGTTATGCGGAAACATCAGTTTCCATTTTCCTTTGCGTATGGCCTTCAGATTATTCTTATCATAATAGTATACAAACTCATCCCGGGGATTTGCATTCATGTCGCCCAGCAACACGGGTTTGAAATCAACTCCATCAATTTTAGAAACGGGCAATTTAGCACCGCAGATATCGACCAATGTCGGCAATACATCCATGGTAGTAAGCAGCTTGTTGCAAACAGTTCCGGGCTTTGTATTACCCGGCCAGCTTATAATACAAGGCACTTTTAATCCGCCTTCAAAGGCAGATCCCTTGCCTTCACGCAAACCGCTTGTATTGCCTGCATGGTCTCCAAATGTTAACCAGGGTCCGTTATCACTGGTGAAAATCACGATGGTATTATTAAGCAGGTTATTTGTCTTTAATGCTTTGATCACTTCACCAACCGACCAGTCCACTTCTTCCATAACATCTCCAAACAAGCCAACACCGCTTTTCCCTTTAAACCTGGCTGAAACACCCAATGGTACATGCACCATAGAATGAGCCAGGTACAAAAAGAAAGGATTGTTTTTATTCCTGTTGATAAATGAAACGGCACGTGTGGTGTAATCTGTTGTCAGCTGATCCTGGTCTTCAAAGTTTTCTAAGATCTTTATGGTTTTGTTACCTTCTATCAAAGGCAGCGGCGGGTATTTTGCTTTCGGGGATGAAGTGTCCTTCACTTTTTCCCCATTATAATCATAAGCCCACATATCGTTTGAATAAGGCAAACCGTAGAACTCATCAAAACCATTTTGCAAAGGCAGAAAAGGCTTTTTATGGCCCAGTGCCATTTGCCGACCATAGCTGTTTTGTAGCCTTTGAGTTTCAGCAATTCGGCAATGGTTTGCTCTTCCGGGTTGAGAGCAATTTTTGAGCTGTGATTTATCGCTCCGCTTATACCAATGCGCGTAGGATAACAGCCCGTCATCAAGGCACTTCGCGATGCGGTACATACAGCCTGTGCCGCATAAAAGTTTGTAAACCTTATTCCCTGGGCTGCCAGCGCATCGATGTTAGGGGTTTGGTAAGGACCGCCTCCATAACATACAGGATCCCCATAGCCCATATCATCCATAAAAATGATGATCACGTTTGGGTCTCCTTTTACCCCCGATGATTTTTCAACAGTTATCTCATTCTTTTTAAGCTTATCAACCGAAAAAGCAGTTAATGAAATAAGTATAATCAAGCTCAAATACCGGGTTGCTGTTTTCATAAGCATTATTTAAACAATTCATTAAATTTCATCGACATTAAACATTGTTGGGAGTGGCCGGTTGCAAATTGTCCAGGTTGGATTTAAAATCCCCACTCATATGCCTTCCTTATTACCAGCCTTTGATCCTTCGCCTAATTTTAGCAATAGTCACAATATTTCTCCCACCAACCCGTTTCGAGCTTTACACCCAAAATGATTCGAATGTCAAAAAAAGTCGTTTCAAAATATTTAGGCAAACTATATGTTATCAATGATGATGAGTTACAAGAGTGGTTAAGTGAACAAGTGCTTCCAGATTTAACATATGTTGAATTAAATGAAATGGCATTGATTGAAGACAGCGTCAATAAGACCCAATTTCTTTTGGGTGATTTCCCCGGAACCTCATCCGCCTATGGCTTTACAATAAAGATATTTATCTATAACAAAGATCACAGAGCATTAGGATCGCTGAAATATGTTGTTGATGCATCTGTCCCCGAATCGAAAATTAATGCACACTTTGTAAAAACAGCAGATGGATTAACGATCCACGGGCACTTTACACGAGTTGATCGGGATGGAAAAGAATGCTTCCTTTTAACCATAGCTGAAAGTTCGGGGTCAAACAATTAAGCCACCAAAGCTGTCCAATAATAAATTAGCTCCAGTTTTTACGCATTGTAACAGGAGCCCGGGTTCAATTGAGACTTTGTCCTAATTGACGATTGTATGGTCATTTTGAAATACACAATCTTATCAGGCTTTCAAAAAAATAATATTTTCCTCTGTAGTCATCTTCATTTTGGAAATATTTCTATAAGTTTTGTAGGACTTAGCAAATATACGGGTCCACTAACTGATCCATTTAAAACTCCTATTGGCAGATCTGCAGAACAATAACCTTGTAAATCGGCGTAACGTTTGGCATTTACCTGACTAAGGTTTTCGCCATTACCGATATAGGACTCCCATGATGAAGTGGTGGAACTGTAATAGGTTCCATCAGAAGCGTAGATGGTTGAGCCATTAGTGCAGATATTGGCAGTCGCATTACCAGTAACTTTCAGTTCCCCTATCTTTTTAAAAGAATTCCCATCCTGTTGATAAACTGCCTTACCAAACTGAATAACAATGGAGGTTCCAACTTTAATAATGGCTGTTATACTGTTTGAGGTGGATATCTGGCTGAAGTTCCAGGATCTTCGAATCCCTGGCTTTGTTCCGGCACCGATCCCAACAGACCCAACCTCAAATAACCGCGTCTGCGTAGCACACCATAAGGAAGTTTCATCCTGAGGATCTGCACAAAATGCGTCAATAAATTCGCCGGCAGGCACAGGAACATCATCGATGTGTTCAAAAGTTTTAGGGCTTGCAACGACCGACTCAAGCCATACTTCATCTCCAAAAATGGCCCAGGATCGCATTAAACCTTTCCTTGAGGGAATAACTTTTTGAAACCTCTCCGGTCCTCTTGATCCACCTGGAACTTCATATTCAAATGTTGGCGAGCCATTATTCAAATAATAATTTCCATACTTATCCGGGTCCAAATCTGTGGAACACCATGTAATAGCAAACTCCCTGTCTTTCTCATTGGAGAAATTTGTCGGCAGGAAAAAGCTAGCTGAAAAATTTGGATTAAAGGAAGACCAGGATTGGCTTCCGAAACTGCCATGATATTTATAAACACTCCAGCGAAGTGCTGATGTGTTTTGGACCTGGATGTACGGCCCCCGGTTTGTAACCCAAAATGATTTCAAATTCGGGATTATAAGCTTATCCAGGTTAACGGTTGGCAGATCTATCACATTATAATTTGCGAGCGTTCCTTCGGGGGGATTGCCACCGGGAGGATTGTCCTCATCAGCAAGATTATCTTTGCCACAACTTAACATTGTGAAAAGCATGAATAGTTGGAAAAAGTATGACATTAAGTTGTAGGAGATGCGCAGACCGGTGATTGACCCGGTTGTTTTACTTCGGTGCATTAGGTTTTGGCTTAGGGGGTTATACCATAAAGACCTGTCGATGCGTTGCGGCAGCGGCAGAAATTCAGGCTGTTCAATCCCGCAATATACTTAAACGATTAATAATCTGAAATTTATCAAAGTTTATGGATTTAAAGGTTAGAGCAGGTCATAGACGATTTTTCTCGTAATATTTTAATGTAGAATATCCCCCAAATCATTGCACACATAAGCAATATCATTGTATCTTGGATGCAATCTCATACCCGCTAAACCAAATTGACCTATCCTGATGTTGAGGCGTAAATTGCTTTATTGCAGTATTATATCTGCTGTAATTTTTTGCATCTCCACAACCGCTTTGTCGCAGACTCCAGTAACTCCCAACAACTGCCTCATTTCATATTTCAAGACCTATGAGTCTGACTTCGAATCCGAATTTGTACATAAGTATTTCCTGCTCCGTAATAACCGGCAATTGCTGCATACAACCGGTTATCAAAAATTACCTAATGGCGCATTAGCATCCATTCCTGGATTGAAATTACTGGACGCCGAAGGAAACTTCATCAAAGGAGTTGATTTCTCACGTGGCTTTAACACCATAGCCGTTGATGACCAACATATACTGCTGGTCGACTTCGTTGGCACCGATAATAATTTCATACAAACTTTGGTTGATGAAAACCTCGACATAGTCTGGACCCGGACAATAAAGGGAAAGGATGATATGTACTACGGAGTCAACAGCATTTCGGATGTGTATATTGACGAGGATAAGAATGCGTATTTGGTTTCTACGTATCCTGGTTATGTGACTGATAATGGCAAAGTTGTCATTTCTAAACTGGATTATGCAGGCAACGAAATCTGGACCAGTGTACATGAAATTGACGGGCCTATACTGGCGAGGGCTGATATTACGGCTTCTCCAGCCGGTCTCATCGTGGTTGCAGAAGGCGAACTGCGTTATTCTTTTCTTTATAATAAGAGCACAGGCGACATCATCAAATCTTATAGTTTCCCCAGCAATCGGTTCTACCGTGATCACAACAGGTATCTTAAATATGATAACGGAAAAGTGTTCTACACAGCTTTAACAGCTGATTTCCGGTTGCTGGTCGGGATATTCGACAGCCTTGCCAGGCCAGTCAAAATGAAGTATCTCACCAACTCCTCTACTCCGTTAGGTGTCGATTCACGAAACGGATTTATGGTTATAAGTTTTAAAAGCTCAAGTGAAGTTTTACTCAAGTTAGATACAGCTCTGTCAGTACAGTTCATGAACGCATATACGATTGGCCCTCTACATGAAATCAAGGGTTTGGGTATTGATCCTGCCGGCTATATTTATTCAGGGGGATTTAAAACTACGACTGCACCCTCGGTAAACAACCCATACCTGGCTAAATATGGCTTACAGGGAGAAATTGGAACTTGTACTTTTCAACCCTTTGCCGGTTCCTTTATCGATATTCCCATTACCGGGGGCACTATCGGCTATTCAAAAATATCACGCGCAACTAAGCTACTGCCCCCAATGATGAAAGCAGCACCTTCAACTATTGTTCTTTATCCCGATGTGGATGTATGTATTAATGTTGAACCCTGCAATGCCATCAGCATTTCGGATCCGGGACGTATTTGTAAAACCGGAACTGATTACGCAATCCAGTTTACGACCAACCCGGGATGTACCCTCCAACCTGCCTGGACCTTCGATGCCGCATACATGAAACTTGTAAGTAGCGGAACGGGTACGGCTGTTTTTCAATTTATCAAACCGGGCCTCACCTCAGTCATTGCCACAATAAAAACAGCATGTGGCGGGTATGCCGACACAATAGCCATTCAAATCGATAATGATCCTGCATCACTAAACCTGGGAGCAGATACAACCATCTGCCCGGGCGATTCATTAATACTGGATGCTGGTGGAAACTTTGCACAATATATTTGGCAGGATGGATCATCCGACAGATCGTTTATAGTAAAGAATTCCGGTAAATACAAGGTTTATGTTGCAAACTCATGTGGTGAAAGTTTCCTCGATGAGATTAATATTATTGTCAGAACAATTCCGCCATTGTTTAGTGTGTCATCTTTGACTACCTGCGCCAATGACAGCTTTATGATTTCAGCAGAACCATCGTTTACAAATTATAACTGGCAAGCTGCAGGTTATGTTGCCGGGAAAGGTTCAACAGCTATATCGATACTTTCATCACCAACATCAATCATAGCAAATGCATTAAGCCCCGAACATTGCCTGGTAAAAGATACGATCGCTATAAATCTTATCTATGCGCGACAAGTTAATCTCGGCGCCGACACATCAATATGTTATACGGATTCAATACTACTCAGGGCTGGTACAGGATATACCCTTTATAGTTGGTCAGATGGTTCCGGCAACGCTGAATTAAAAGTATCGGCTGCAGGCAGATACTTTGTAACTGCAAAGGATATCAACGGATGTAATGCAAGGGATACATTATTAGTACATAAATTCAAAACCCCGGTATTAACCCTGGGAAATGATCGCAGTATATGTATTAACCAACCGATACAATTAAATGCCGGGAATTTCAATTCATATATGTGGCAGGATGGTAGCACAAAGCAGAATATAACCATCCAGGTAACAGGAATTTATTGGGTCTCCATAACGGATCAAAATAACTGTAAGGCATCAGATACTCTTATAATAAGAGATATGGTTGCACCTCCATCCGGTTTTCTAAAAGCCACCGATAGTATTTGCCGGTTCAGAACGCTTGAGATTGCTGCATTAAATGATTTTCAAACTTTTAACTGGTCAACAGGTGCCAATACGTCTAAGACAACTATCTCAAAAACCGGTAATTATTCACTCACTGTCAGTGATCAAAATGGCTGTATCGCAACGGAAACTATAAGAGTAATTGAAAAAGATTGTCTGGAAGGGGTATTTGTTCCAAACGCGTTTAGCCCTAACCGTGATGGCCATAACGACTTGTTCCGGGCAGTGGTTCATGGACCGGTTCTGCATTATTCAATCACGTTATTTAACCGATATGGAGCGATAGTCTTCTCAACGAATGATCCATCAAAATCCTGGGATGGATTCTATAAAGGCAGACCTGCCGAGACAGGAAATTACGTATGGAAATGCAGTTACCAGTTAGAAGGTGGTAAAACATCCGGATCTAAAGGAAATATTTTGCTAATACGGTAGTCGAAGAATAAATTCACCAAAAGATTTTATTCTGTCGAGATCTCTACCTCATTTCACAATGATGCGGCCTTATTTCACAATGAGGCGGCCCTTCATAACCGGATGTATTGTGCAGAAGTAATCTGCACTTTTCATTACAACCATGCTCCACGATTTTTCCGCCGATAGGGTGCCCGATGTCCAAAGTTTATTTAATTCTTCGGTTATGTTGTGGTCTACTATATCCTTGTTAATCCATGTTACAGTGTCACCTTTATTCACCGTAATTTCTGCAGGCACAATTTTCTTTTGCTGTATTAAAATAACATGTGTTTGGGTCGCCGTTTTCTTTTGTATTTGCCTGGCCCGATCTTCTGGTGTTGTGCAACTGCAATTGAAAACACCATAGAATATAAGCAGCATGAAGATGCCATTCAACAATCCTTTTTGCCGTCTCATTTGGAAGCAAATGTTTTCTGAACCATTTGAGCATGCCCGAGATGTGCCTGGAATATGGGTACCGCAGATTGCAGCAGTTTTTTCAATTCATCATTAGTGGCCTGGGGTATAAGTACCGTTTCCACCGCAGCTATAACTGCCTTATGGTAGCCCACTTCGTTATCAATGTAAGCTTTATCAAAAGCTTGTGCAGTTTGCGACCTTAGCATCTTTTGTGTTTCAGCTGCATCAGCTTTCATTTTTTTACTAACTGCATTGTCTTTTGGTGTTACTTTCAATTTGGTAACCAATGCTACAGCCTGATCAATTACTGCTTTGTGGTCTTTTGCCATAGTCTCTGCAAACTTTAACACTTCAGCGTTTTTCGACTTCTCCTTTGCAATGGCCGCAAAATCTATATCATTTTGATTTGCTACTACAGCAGCAGAAGCTATTTCGGGGTCAGTAAGTTTAGTGCCGCTTTGTGCAGAAGATGGTAGAGAAAATAACATCATGATTACCCCAAAGGCAAGAGCAACCCCTGCAGCTAAATTTTTCTTTTTCATTTTATGTGTTTTTAATATTGAGTAAATGAACTACGAAAAGGTTACAAAATATTCAGTGGAAATACGGGACTTGATAAAATACCTGCAATTCGGAATTGTGCGATCACCGTGTTTTTTGGACGACGGGTTTCCTGCATTTAGCACAGGGGCTGTGAATGCGATCAGGAAAGTGCTGAGTAAGAATCAAAACGTAAAAATATTATTGACTACTTCCCATAAAGGAAATTACAGTCGGCAACAGTGGATACAGATTTTCCGCAATCGTGGAATTGATCATCAGAACCTGGACAAATTGAACGACAATACTTCAAATGTATCCAGGATGGAAGAAATTTTGAGTTGGCTTACCGAACATAAAGTGAGCAACAATGAGGCAATCATGATTATCGATGATGATAAGTCCTTATTCGATCTGCCTGCAGCTTTGAAGCAGAAGCTAGTGAGTACAAGTCCAATGATTGGTTTGACCGAAGAACTAGTTCCATAAATTTTCAAATAGAAACCCTGGATATTCACGCAACGGTGTCCCCCAGCCTGGAAGTCACAAGTATACAATAAGTGAAGGTCAGCCTTTTTAATCCAGGGTCTGCTTACCATCAATAAGCATTGGTTTCAGCCATTTGCCAAACCTGCAACTTCTTTACAGTCAACAAATCCTTCTCGCTGAAAAGCTTTATTTGATTGCTTGATGTCAATTCCGGATATACAACCTGGGTTATAACTTGTCTGCCATTAGCAAACACTTCAATAATCGACCGGTCCAGGAAAATATTAAGCTTTAAAGTTTCGCCGGCTTTCAGTTCGAAAGGCGCCCTTTGCTGAGATACAGTTGGAGGAAATCCGGGTAATGTGGGTTCTGTAATTACATGTGATGGCATTTTCACTGGGCCAGAAACAGCAGACTTTTCAAAATCAATGATCAACTCCTTAGCCACAGGGTCGTAACGAATCACAGTCTCTTCGCGCCCGTCCGGAGAACAAAAAACTTTCACACCATAAGCAGACTTTGCAGATCCTGCCAGTTCCAATTCTATTTCCACTGAGGTGCCTGCTGATTTTATGAAATTTTCCTTCCCTCCTGTAACTTGTTTTATTGTCTCCTTAACACTGGTTGTTCGCAATGATTTGACTTCTGCAGGTGGATTGATCAGCATATCATTTTGTTTCGACAAGGTTAACACACGAGGCAAACTCATGATACCAGACCACCCAAAATTTTTAAGATGTTTTGGCTTACGTTCCAACACCCAACCCCAGATTATATTCCTGCCCTTATTATCAACCAACTGCTCCGGTGCAAAGAATGTTCCGCCAGGCCAGTTCATCCGACCATGTTTCTGCACGGAAAATTTATCATTGGCGAAATCGCCGATATAATATTGTGTGCCGATATTATGACTGATAAATAATAATACTGATTTACCTCCGATAGTAAACATGTCCGGGCATGATAAATCCTCAGTAGCATCACGCATGGTATTTTTCGGATCAATCAGATCTCCCAAATATTCCCATTTGTACATATCTTTCGATTTGAAAAATCCCGCGACATTGCCGCCTGATATCTGGTAATAGTTGCCTGACTTTTTATCATACCAACCTTCGGGATCCCAGGCAGTATACTTGCCGCCTTTGGGATCACGTGGATTGCCAACAGTTTCTGTTTTAAGAACCGGATTCCCATCAAACTTCTTCCATACTTTAAGGTCAGGGTCAGTTGAGAAAGCCACAAGATTAGAAGATGAGCCTTCGCCATGGTACATTATATGGGGCACGCTGTCTTTCGATAAAAAAGCGCCTCCACTAAAAATACCTTTTTCAATATCACCATCCTGCACATTCAGCATATCGGGATATAATGACCAATGTAACAAATCAGTACTCACCGCATGTCCCCATACATGTTCAGATTTCCCACGTTTACGTGACTGATAAATGTAACCAAGGTGGTATTTGCCGTTCCAATAAATTGCCCCATTTGGATCAAATGGCATGGCATGACCTTCGGGATTTACAAAATGATAGATAGGACGATGAGGATCCGCCTGCATTAATGCACGCAGTTCTCTTGACTCGTCTATCATATCTTCGATTTGTTTTCCCGAAGGCTGCGCCATTATTGCCATGCTACAACAAATCAGAACCATAACATAACCAAAGCGAAGGTTGCTAAAGCCTCCTGCTGCCATATTAAAACCAACTGTACCAAAACGAATGACTGAGTTCAAAACCAAATGATGAACATCATTCAAAACTCTTTTATTTAACATGTCAATGATATTTATAAAATAAAGGAAAGATAAATCAGGGCTTCGCCCGGGCGGATGGGTTTATGTCGGTTTTCAAAAAACCATGATCTGTGATTTCTGCCTTCGAAAGTTCAATGCCAAGTTCTTCCAGCGTTTTCCCCTTGGTTTCAGGAAAATACTTCCAGACTACAACCGCCTGCACAACCATCATTATTGCAAAGAATGCAAAGGCATGACCGCTTCCAAACTTATATTCCCCCGCTACCACGGGGAATAAAAAAGTAATGATCGCGGCAAACAACCAATGAGTGAAACTTCCCAATGACTGTCCCTGGCCACGTACATTGTTGGGAAACACTTCGGATATTAACACCCAGATCACAGCCCCGGTAGAAAACGCAAAAAACATAATATATCCTACAAGGAAAAACAAAAGCTCATAACCTGCAAAATCTTCGAGATAAAATGAACGTGCAACCAGCCCAAGGCATACTGACATTCCCACTGAGCCAACAATCAATAGTTTTTTTCGTCCGACCCGATCAATGATGAAGAGACCCAGAATTGTGAACAACCCATTTGTGATACCGATTAACACGGGCTGAAACATTGAATCTGCTGCTGAGAGACCAGTGAGTTCGAATATGCGCGGTGCATAATATAATAAGGCATTGATACCTGAAAACTGGTTAAACATTGCCACAAGAAATGCGATTGAAATTGGCTTGTTATATCGCCCCGAAAACAATTGTTCTTTTTTCTGAACAAGGCTCGAGCTAATATTATCCATCTCAGAACCGATATCTTCAGCTTTGAGCTTCTCAAAAACTTTTCTCGCCTGGTCAATCTTACCCACCTTGACAAGGAAACGTGGACTTTCCGGTACCAGGAAAAGCAGGAAGAAATAGAGAACAGATGGGATCGCCATCACGCCTAACATCCATCTCCAGGAGCTATCACCAAAGTTACTCAGGAGATAGTTGGAAATATAGGCTATCAAAATGCCGAAAATCACGTTAAACTGAAAGAGTGCAGTCATACGTCCTCGCACCCTTGCAGGTGCAATTTCGGAAATATACATAGGTGCCACAACCGAAGAGGCGCCGACACCGATACCTCCTATAAAACGATATATGACAAATGATATCACATTCTCAGAAAATGCACTGCCGAGAGCTGAGAGAGCAAATAGGATTGCGATGATAAACAGTATAGGCTTACGACCATATTTATCCGTAGGTTTACCAGCCACCAACGCCCCTACAACTGTTCCAATCAATGCGGAAGATATAGTGAGTCCGTGCCAAAAAGGCGAAAGATTAAACAGTTGCTGAATAGATTTTTCAACACCTGAAATTACTGCCGTATCAAATCCAAAAAGAAAACCACCGAGAGCCAGGATGATCGACCATCCGAAAACACGCAAATCTTTTATTGCCATAATTGTAAATTAATTTTTTTCGAGTCTTATTTTTTCCAGGTCGAGTTCAACTCATAAATCTCAAGTGAATGAATACTGATATTGCCACCGAATTGAAAACCTTCATTGTTTTTTGGCGCTTCCTTCGGTCGCACAATACTGAACTTGCCCCCATCAGCAAATACTTCCAAAGAAGTCCTGTCGACAAGGATTTCAAGTTCGAAGGTTAGTTTCTCAATGTTCTCGCCGGGATAAAAAGTTCCGTTAAGCTTGTTATGATTCATATCATAATGAGCCAGCTGATTTCCCTGGTATTTAATATCGAACACTGTGCCGTCAGTAATTTGAACTTTCATTTTGATATGAAACAAATCGCCCTCAACGTTTTTTACTGCAGCATTTGCAGTGCTTGCATTAAGGTTCGTCCATAGATGTGATTTTTTATGAAGTTGCTGCAGCTCGCGTATTGGTTGTGAAAACAATCGCACACCACTTCGCGTGTTCTTAAGCGTTAGCTCAGTGGGAAACATCATCATCTGGTTGAATGGCATACCTTTTTGGACAATTGAACCCCAACCAATCTGAATTCTTCTGCCATCAGACACCGGGATATTGTTAAAGGTTTGAGGTGCCATTTGCGGACCTTCATAATATTTAAGTTTTTCGGTTTCAGGCTTAAAGCTTCGACCATCAAAGTTGCCAATCATGTAGGTGCCAGACATGCCATAAAGCACCCATTTCATTTGTTTCTTATCCCCGTCAACAGGCAACCCGAAAATTTCGGGGCATTCCCAGAACCCCCCAAGATGGCTAAGGAAGGTCCATTTTTTCAAATCGTCTGAATTATAAAACGAGTGACCATCTTTTTCAAATAGAGCCATCACCCATTTTTTAGATGGCTCATGCCAGAACACCTTAGGATCCCTGGTATTACCAGATTTCCATTTTGCAGTACTGTTGATAACAGGGTTCTTGTCGTATTTAATCCAGTTGCGACCTGCATCATTACTGTAAGCGAGACACTGAACTTCCGCACCGTCTTTATGCGCGGTATACAGTGCTACAAGCGTTTTTTCATTGCCTTTCTGAAAGCCGGCGGTATTATTGAAGTCTACGACCGCTGAGCCCGAGAACATAGCACCAAGACTGTCCGGATACAGCGCATCCCCAAGTTCTTCCCAATGCAAAAGATCTTTACTGACAGCGTGACCCCAATGCATATTTTCCCAATTAATTTCGTACGGATTATGCTGGTAAAACAAGTGGTACTCACCTTTGTAATACACCATACCATTGGGATCGTTATTCCAGCCGATCTTTGTGGTGAAATGAAACTGCGGCCTGTTCGTTTCGTGGTACAAACTATCAGCGCCAGGTAAAACATCTGATTGATAAACGTCTTTCAATCCTGCCGCATCCAGGGGATATGATATCGATATCGTTTTTCCCAGGAAGTCTTTCATATCAGCACCTACCCAATAATCAGGTGTGTTTTGAGTCACACGTATATTGAAGGCACGCAAATCGCGTCCATTTTCTTTTATTATGAGCTGGTGCCTGGGTTCGGCGTTAGTTACCGGAAAATTCAAATATCTTTTTGTGATAGTAAACTCCCGGGCAGGATTCTGTGCTTGCAATTGCATTGCGCTAAGGCCTATGGCCAGCATCAAAGTTTTTTTCATTTTCATAATACAAGTTTACTATGTCTGAATTGTTGTAGTCAATAGGGGTTGGTCGGCATCATTTCCCAGGCTTTAACTGATATGATCCTTGCATCACCGCCGTTTGCAAATAACTTAACACCAAGCCCACCCAATTTTGGATAGATGCTTCTGCCAATTGCCTGCTTGTCGTTCGCAAACACTTCAACGATGCCTTTGTCAACAAAAACCCTCAGCACCAATTGTTCTCCTTTGAGAACCTCCAATGGCGCAGATTCAATATCTCTCCTTCCCATATTTATACTTGATTTTGTGGCATCACAAACCAGTTGCTTTTGCGCCGCGTCATAATAAAGCGATGTTCCTTCGCGGCCATCATCAGAGCAACCGATCCTGACGCCAACCTGGTTTGCAGCGCCTGGTTGAATCGTTATTTCCAGCTCCAGCATCTCATTGCCAAAGCCATCCAAAGAAAATTCTGACCCATCTTTCACAACTATCGATCTTCTTATTCTTTGATTCTGCCGCAGCGCTTTGAGTTCTTTAACAGGAGCCATTCTTAACTTACCATCTTTGCCAAGCCATAAACTACGAGGTAGTCCATAAACACCGGTATAGCCATAGTAAGCTTTCAGACTATCGGGCCTGTCATCAAAAACCCAGGACCACATGATCTGGCGTCCATTACTGTCAATAAGCGCTTCGGGCGCAAAATAGGCGTTGTCTTTCCAGGTCATACGACCATGATTGTCGGGCAAAAATTTATCATTTTTATAAGAGCCCACATAGTACTGACAGCCTTTGTTATGACTTATAAAAAGTAACAAATGTTTACCACTGAATTTGCCCCCATCTGCACCTGATGGCAACGGCATAAAACTCGCACACATATTGTCTTCACTTTTGTCGGTCCATTTACGGTCTGACTTATAAAATTCATGCAGGTAAGTCCAGTTTTCAAGGTCACTTGATTCAAAAAGATAGGCATGATCGCCCTGCATTTCCGGTTTGGAATCAGGTTTTCGGCCATATTTATTTAGCACCAATAAGTTGCCGGTAAGCATATAATATTTCCCGTCTTTCATCCATATATTGGATGGATCTGCCGAACCATATATAACCGGGTTTCCTTTTTTATCCGTTGTTTCTGTTATGCCCCAATCAGTAGAACGAATCACAGGATTGGCGGCACTTTTTACCCATTGGTCATAATGTTCATCTGAACTTTGAGCAATGCTGATTCCCGTTTTTCTTTCGGCGAAGTTTACCTTGTTGGTTTCGCTTTGATTTATGAATTCCCAGTAAGTAAGTGTAACCTTGCCATTTTTGTCAACGAAGGCTCCACCACTGAACACTCCGTCGTCACCATTGCCGGGAACCAGCGCATCCGGATGATGACGCCAGTGCAGCAAATCTTTACTGGAAATATGTCCCCATGAAAATCCACTCCCTTCCCTCTTGTACAGGTACATCAGGTGATACCTCCCGTTATGATAAAAGGCTCCATTAGGGTCGCCCGGAACAGCTACGTCTTCGGGTACCACGAAATGATAACCTGGCCTGAAAGGATCTGCCAGCAATCTTTCCCGAAACAGCCTTGTCGTTTCCAGCACAGTTTTAGGAACCGGCTTGTTATCTGGCAGCGCATCATGTGAAACAGTCTGGGCAACCTGGCTGTACAGTAACCCTGGCATTGATACAATCAATGCCAGGTATAAACTTTTTAACTTCATCAGTATCCGTGATTTTGTTTATAAAGATTTTGGCTGAGGTCAATCTGGCTTTTGGGTATAGGCAGATACTCATCGCGTCCTTTAGTAAATATTGCATTAGCAAGGTGAGGCCGACGATTTTTTTCCACCGCCAGGTAAGCATTCATCTCTTCAGCCATGATGCCCCAACGCATCAGATCATAAGCCCTGAAACCTTCACAGGCCATTTCCAAACGCCTTTCCCATTTCAGTGCCTTCCAGGCATTTTCTTTAGTCCAGTTGATGTTTACACCGTTTATATAGGGCTTTATGTCGAAGTTGCCTGTTGGTTGAGCATTCTTATCTACGAGCCGGGCGGTACTCTGTGCAGCCCTTGCCCGTATCGCATTGATCAGGGTCAGCGCTTCGTTTTGCCGATTGAGCTGGATCAGGGCTTCAGCTTTAAAAAGTATCACATCATCTATACGCAATACATCGCGATTCTTCGAATCACTTTTCCATGGGTTCACGGGCTGATAACATTCACTATCAAATGGCACCGTTTCTTTCATTGACATGAAAGAGCCGTATGATTCAGGTTGACGGGGCCAGGTAAGACCATTAAACACAAAGTCTGTTTTATATTTATAAGGCAAGCCATCCATAGCCACTGTATGCAATAATCTTGGATCAATTGTAAAGCTTTTGATATTGGCAGCGCCCGTAATATTAGTGTTATTGTAATTGTCAAAATCGGGTACGCCATTTACCGTTTTGAATGCATTCACGAGGTTTTGAGATGGGGTATGAAAACCACAGCATCCATACTCGGGTGTCATCGGGTATACGACCTCGTTAGTACCATTGATCCGGCCGGTTGGCGTACCATCGTTATGTGAAAATTGAATTGCCCAAAGCGACTCCTGGCCGTTCTGTGATTCACAGGAAAAGTTACTCGCAAAGTCAGTAAACAGGTTCTTACCTGAACCGGTCAATACTTCGTCGCATAACGTAACTACCTGGTTAAGTTTGGTATTATTGATGTTAACCACCTGGTTGGACTCGTTCTGTTCGTATGCAGCATATAATAATACTTTTGCGAGATAAGCCTTCGCTGAATACCGGGTTGGTCGACCTACTCCCTCATCATTATTTGTTTCAGGAAGATTTGCCGCTGCAAATTCAAGATCTTCAATAATCTTACCCCAAAGTTGTTCATCGGAAAGGTCGTTGCTAACCTTGTTGTATTCGTTTACCGGTACATTCTCATCTATAAAAGGAACATAACGGAAATTAACCTTCAGCCAGAAATAGTTGTTCGCACGAAGAAATTTCATTTCACCAATACGTGCGTTTTTCTGCGGAAAATCGACTGCATTAAGTATCGCCAAAGCCTGGTTAGCGCGGGAAATACACTGATACTCTATTGCCCATTTTCCAGCAACACCTCCTTCATCTGTTGTCATATTGACAAAGGTTTCCGCAGTGTTCCATTCAGGAAGATCACCCACTCCGGCGCCACCTTTATATGCATCACCGCCTCTCAGATCCCCATACGGCCATGGGGTCAATGGATGAAGATAATATCTTTCATTGCCTTGTGCTGCATAGGCGGCAATCACCATTTTTTCTGCATTTTCCGGTGTTGCAAGTAACTCTTCAGTAACAATCCCTTTAGGGGCCTTGTCCAGGAATTCTTTCCCACACGATACAACGACTGATATAGCAAATAAATAGACTAATATATGAATACGTTTCATGATAGTAAGTTTAGAAGATGACATTAAGACCAAATGTTACTGAAGTTGGGAGAGCAAAATTGACATCAGGACTTTTTGGATCGAAGCCGGTGAAAGTATTACCTGGCAGAGCGATGGTCCATAAATTATCACCCTGTATAAATATGCGCGCCCGGTTCATCAACAATCTTTTTCCGATTGCTGAAGGCAGTGTATATCCTATACTAAGATTCTGCAATTTTACATAAGATGTGTTTTCAACAAAGTAGGTAGAAAAACGATTTTCATTGTTAAGATCAGCCTTTGTAATAGCCGGAATACCCGAAGATGTGTTTGTTGGTGACCAGCTGTTCAACACTTCCTTACCATAGTTCTGTCCGCCAAAGAAGCCAAAGAAATGAGTATAACTTTTTGTTGTACTGCCCACCATTCTGCCAATTTCTGAACCCCAGAACATTGAAAAATCAAATGCTTTCCAGGTGAGTTGAATGTTGAGACCAAGTGCAACTTTTGGATCATCGACGCCTATCCATGTACGGTCGTCAGCATCAATTTTACCATCCGGTTTGCCTCCAGGTCCGCTTACATCCTGGTAACGTAAACGACCAACACCTTTGCCAGGCTGAACCGCAGCAGCATCTACTTCCGCCTGGTTCTGAAAAATGCCTTGTGCTACATAACCGTATAGTGAATTCAAAGGTTTCCCAAGTATCGTCTGATCGCGACCGTTACCCGGATAAGCTCCTACGGCTTCGGGAACTATATTCGTAAATTCGTTCCTGTTCCTATAGGCGTTTGCAGTAATCGTGTATCCAAGGTCACCTACTTTGTCATTGTATGAAACAACAGCTTCAATTCCACGATTCTTCATAGAGGCTCCATTGATCCATGAAGAAGCGCCACTACCGGTTACACTAAGGGTTGGAGGACGAACAAGGATATCGGAAGTAGTCTTGATATAATAGTCGACTGAACCTGACAATCTCCTGTCGAGAAACGCGAAGTCCATACCAAAGTTTTGTTGCGTTGTTGCTTCCCACTTAAGGTTTGGATTACCAAGTTGCAACCGGCGGTAACCGGATGGGAGGTTTCCTTCATCATTTCCATAGATATCATAAGCAGTACCGTTGTTATATGGCCAGTCATCATCCCCATAATGTGCCTGGTACATTTCATACGATGCATAGTTATCTATCTCCTGGTTGCCGGTCTTTCCCCAGCCATACCTGAATTTCAAAGTAGATAACCAGGTAATTGATTTCATGAATTTTTCTTCAGAGATCACCCAACCTGCAGAGATCGAAGGAAAAGTTGCATACCTGTAGTTGGCACCGAATCTCGAGGATCCGTCGTGCCTTAAAATCCCGGTAAGCAGATACTTGTTATCATAGTCGTAATTGATACGCCCAAAGTATGAGTTTTGCGCATTGTCCCATGCAAGTCCGCCATTGCGCACATTACCTTCGCCTACATCCAGGTACATATAGTCAGGATCCTCGCTCGCAAAGCCGTCTCTTGCACCATAGAGGTTTTCCCCGCTGGCTTCAGTCGCTTCCTGCCCGATCATGAACTGAAAATTATTGTTGCCCAGGCTCAGATCGTAGTTGACAACATTGTTCCAGGTCCAGCTGCCACCATAGCTCGCATTGTTATTCACTTTAGCGACCGTCTCCTGCATGAAACCTGCCTGGTATGTCAGGTTCATATTTCTCGCCCAACTACCAACATAATCAGCTCCGAATGTTGAACGAAAATGAAGATTTTTCATGATCTCAATATCCGCGAATACAGAGCCAAGCAATCGAATATCATCTGAATGATTTTGCCTGTTGCGCATGATGTCTAACAATGGATTGTTCCGATCGCTCATACCCATCACAGGTCCACCCCAACCAATCCCATCAACTGTTCTCACCGGTACGATCGACTGGATATTAGCCGTGTTCGCCAGCCAGGAACCACCGGTATATCTCATTTTAGTTACTGAGAAATTCTCGCCGATCTTTAAACGACCGTTGAAGAATCGATAATTTGAATTAATACGCAGGTTAAGTTTGTCCCAATCATTGTATTTGGTAGTGCCAACACTATTGAGGTAATCGAAAGAAAGGAGTACGCTCCCGTTTTCTCCACCGTTAGATAACGTAATGTTATGGTTTTGCGAAAGAGCTGTTCTTGAAATCTCTTTTTGCCAATCTGTATTGGCTGCGCGCATTGTTTGAGCCGGATCAAGAAACTCGGGCCACATAATCTTGTCCAGTACCCAGCTACCATTAGCATCCTGGTGATCAGTATAGCTATACAGTCCGTAATTGGGATCAACTTTATCATTCCTGGCTGCAAGCCATTGCGCTCTGCCATACTCCTCTGTGTTCATCAGGGGAATGGAATTTTTTGGCAGGAAGCCTGCGGTAACTGAGGAGTTGATTTCAAGTTTAGGGCCTTTCTTTGCAGACTTTGTGGTAATGATAAATACGCCGTTCGCCGCCCTCGAGCCATAAATGGTGGCGGAAGACGCATCTTTAAGCACCTGTACTGATTCGATATCGTTGACGGGAATCTCATTCAGACCACGATTGGTAGGCACACCATCAATGATTATTAATGGAGCAGTACTGCTGTTCAGCGATCCACGTCCGCGGATTAAGATACTGGCAGCAGCATTTGGATCACCGTTGTAGTTAGTGGTAATACCCGGCACCCGGTTATCCATCGCCCGAACAATATTACGGGAACCAACAGCCTGGTCCTTTATATCACTCATCTTAACCACATAGACCGATCCCGTAAGGCTTGCCTTTTTTTGCGAACCATAACCAACAACTACCACTTCTTCCCCGGTAGAAATAGCTACGTTCATTTTAACTGATAATTCCGTTCTGTTATTAACGGCTATCTCAATTGATTCAAATCCGATATACGAAATTACCAGCACGGCAGTCGGTTCGGCTTCAATTATAAAATTTCCTTTCGCATCGGTTCTGACTGCATTGCTTGTACCCTTTTCCGTAACAGTGGCCTCTGCAAGAGGTGCACCATCGTTACCAAGTACCTGGCCTTTGATTGTAATGGGAAGTGATAAGAAGTTTTTGTCTGCATCGCGAAACATTCCATTGTCATTATTTGCAAAAAGACTAAGAGACGTGATCAGTGATGCAATAAATAGCGTCAAGATCCTGGTGAATTTTATTGGAAAGGAGCGTAGGGAGACGCCAGGCTCATAAACAGGTGTTGAATACATATGGCATATATATTAAGTGATTGAGGCAATAAAGGGAGATGTTATTGCATGAAAAATTAATCAGGAGATCCCGTTTGTTCAGGGAGGAATACTGCTTAGCAATCTGTTTTGATAATTCATTTGGCGAGTTTCAGAAAGCAATATACCCGCAGTATATAAAAACAGCTTTCGATTTTGAAACATTAGATTTCAAAATCGGGATGATTTGTTATTCAGTTAAAAATCAGAGCATTGCCTCAACGATAAAGATATCAATCTTCCAGGCCTTTCGAATTTGTATTGCCAGTTTTCAAATTTGAATCATGTATTTGATTCTTGTCTTTACATTTCATTTTTGAGTATTTACATTTCATTTTTATCCAGGCACAACTAAAAAAAATATATAAGACTGCGAAACTGTGTGCGCATTATTTCATTTAACTTACTAAAGGAAACAAGATTGCAGTTTCCTTTATCTGCAATAATATTACTGCGGATATAAAGCTTCATTGGATCAAATCTGGAACCTACTATTTTGTGATTGCTGATTAACGTAGCATCCCGCTTATGAAAAATTTAAACCATGTAATATCCCGGGGCAGTGCCATTGCCGGTAAACTTACCTCAGCCCTTGTTTTTCTTATATTATTTTTTTCATTGGTCATTACCAGTTGCGAGCGAAAACCCAAGCAACGGAACTTTATCATCGGCTTCTCACAATGTACCGGCGATGAGAATTGGAAAAATGCTACGCTTGAAGGTATCAAGAAAGAAATGGCATTTTATCCCGGCAGCACTTTCATTTACCGCAACGCCTCCGATAGCAGTGATTTACAGATAAAGCAGATCCGTGAGTTACTCACTATGCATATTGATATCTTGCTGGTATCTCCTAATGAAGCCCGGCCACTTACGCCGGTTATTGAAGAAGCATATAAACAAGGTATTCCTGTAGTCGTGATCGACAGGCGAACCTCCTCTGACCTTTATACAAGCTTTGTTGGCGTCAATAATTTTGAGATCGGAAAGATGGCCGGAACCTTTGTTGCGAACACATATAAGGATAGCACGCATATAATAGAAGTAACAGGTCTTCCCGGTTCAACGCCCACTGGCGACCGCCAACGCGGTTTTTCCGAAGGCCTAAGAAGCAATCCAAAAATCCGGATCAAAGCAAGGGTACCGGGCGACTGGTTACAGGCCGTAGCCGGGCAAAGGCTGACAGATATTGCAGACCAGCTATCACCACGAGACGTAGTTTTTGCGCACAATGATCCTATGGCCCTTGGCGCCTACCAGGTATATAAGAAACTAGGCTGGGCTGAGTCTGCGCATTTTATTGGTGTGGATGGTCTTGCCAGCCCTGGAGGTGGAATGGAGCTGGTGTCTGATAAGTTGCTCGAGGCCACTTTGCTCACCCCCACAGGTGGCGAGGAAGCTTTACAGATCGCATTTAAGATCCTTCAGAAGCAACCTTACGAACGCGAAAATACGCTCCAGACCATTATTATAGATTCCACCAATGTTCGAATGATAAAGTTACAGGCAGATAAGATCACCAGTCAGCAACTTGATATAGAACATCAGCAGGCGATTCTCGGCCAACAGCAAAAGATATATGAAGATCAAAGCAATGTGGTCTATGTATTAATGGCCACCCTGCTGATCACTTTAACCATGGGTGGGATTATTCTTTTCTCCCTGAATGAGAACAGGAGAATAAACAAACGTTTGAAACAAAAAAATGAAGAAATACTAAATAATGAAAGGAAGTTAATATTGATGTCTGAAAAAGCACAGGCTGCCAATGATGCCAAGCTGAAACTTTTCACAAATATTTCCCACGAGTTCCGCACCCCGCTTACTTTGATACTGGCACCGCTGGAAGAGTTGTTGTTTAATACCAGGCAAAATTTCAGACTCAACTCCAGGCTGCAGCTGGTCCAAAAAAATGTGATCCGGTTATTGAGAATGGTAAATCAATTGATGGATTTTCGTAAGATAGAATTTGGTCAACTGAAACTTCGTGCCACGGAAAACGATCTCGTGGAGTTCATTACCTCTATCGCAGATGCATTCAAACCTTTGGCCGAAAAAAAACAGATAGACCTGCAACTGATAATCAAAGACCGAAACATTCCACTGTGGTTCGACACCAACATGCTCGACAAAGTACTATTTAACCTGCTTTCGAATTCTTTTAAGTTCACTGCAAAAAACGGCTTTGTACATATAATCATTGAAAAGACAACAGATAAAAATGTGTCTATTATTGTGCAGGATAATGGTGTCGGCATGACCCAGGAAGCACTTAGTCATGCCTTTGAGCAATTTTACCAGGGCGAGTTTGAGAACTACAAGGGTACCGGACTTGGGTTGGCTTTGTCGAAAGAACTTATACAATTGCATCATGGCAGCATCAGGGTCGAAAGCGAAAAATGGAAGGGCACTACTTTTTATATAGAATTACCGCAGGGCTACCAACACCTGGAAACACAGGAGCTGGCAGAAAAAGAATCTGACCCAAAGTTGATGTATGAAGATGAAAGAATTTTCATCACCGATCTTGAAGAGGAGATAGCGCTTGAAGAAGCCAATATTGATGTAAAGCATTCGCAGGAGTTCTCCGTTTTGGTGATTGAAGACAACGCCGACTTGCGGAGCTTTATTTGTACCAAACTAGGTCATTTGTTTCAGACCTTCCAGGCAGATAATAGCAACGGCGCTCTTGAGCTTGCCTTAGCCGAAGTGCCGGATGTGATAATATGTGATGTTGTTATTCCCGGCAAAAGCGGTATCGAACTGACTCAAATCCTCAAATCTGATATACGCACCTCTCATATCCCGGTGATCCTCCTGACAGCTAAAACCGGAATTGAAGACCAGATCGAGGGGATGAAGAATATGGCAGATGCATATATCACCAAACCGTTTAACCTTCGATTATTGGAGCAAACGATTAAAAGCTTACTGGCAAACCGGGCGAAACTGCGGGAACATTATAGTGCTGATATGCCGGCAGCACCGAAGACAATGCAGATTTCACGTCTTGATCGAAAGTTTCTTACTGATTTCAAAGCCCTTGTAGAACAGAACATAAGCAATGAAGACTTCAATGTCGAAGACATTTGCAAAAGTCTTTGTGTTTCCAAGGTGCAATTATATCGAAAGATTAAAGCATTGCTTGATTGCAATGTGAATGATTATATCCTCAATTGCCGTTTGCAAAAAGCAAAATATTTATTACAGCATGAAGGTTTGAATGTGGGAGAAGTTGCTTCCCGTGTTGGCTTTTCATCACAGGCTTATTTTGCCACAGTTTTTAAAACGAAATTAGGCGTAACGCCAACCGCGTTTAAACTCAAATAAAAGTTAACAGATCTATATCTTATTCTGAAACCAGCTAACCTGCTCAATGGCGGTCCTTACATAGCAGCCATGCTAAGATTCGTTGCCTGCCCGGTTATTTTATCAAGCTCAACAACATACTTACATCCATATGTATAAGAAGTTGCGATGCAGCGACTTTTCTATAAAATTATATGCAAATACATATAATTTTTTATAGAACGTGATTTTATATCCCTTTACATATAATTTCTGAAAATAGCCTATTTTTATATCCAAACACATATAAAATGAATCCAATCGCTGATTTTGTAAAAACCAGGAGAAAGCAGTTAGGTATAACCCAGGAGGAGTTTGCTGAAAAGGCAGGTGTGGCATTAACAGTTATCCGTAAGGTTGAACAGGGAAAAGAAAACCTGAGTCTGTCAAAAGTGAACCAGGTATTGCTGATGTTTGGACATACTTTAGGCCCGGTAAATATTCAACATCATGAGACAGGCAATAGTTAAATATAAAGATATTAAGGCCGGAATGTTACAGGAAACAGATGATGGGGAATATACATTCTCTTATTCTGACGATTATATAAAAAACTTTCCACAGCAGTTCGTAAGCTTTCAACTACCGGTAAATAATCAACTATATCGAAGCAAGCGGTTATTTCCTTTTTTTGATGGTTTGATTCCCGAAGGCTGGCTGCTGAACATCACAATAGAAAGCTGGCGTATCAACCGAAACGACAGAATGGGATTGTTGCTGGCGGTGGGCAAAAGTTGCATCGGTGCAGTAAGTATTCATCAAATTAAGAACGAAGATGCCGGCTAAATGTTTAAGCTGTTATTTGCCTTTGGAACAAGGACAGCAGGACTATCATCCAAGCTGTGCCAGGAAGTTTTTTGGTACAGAGCAAGCTCCTCAATTGTTATTTGCCCTGGATGAGATTGAGCAATTAGCTAAGAAAACCATAGAACTTTCGGTTGCAGTACCGGGTGTCCAACCCAAGCTTTCTTTAGGATGGCTAAAGTCAGCATTGAATGATGGACACCAAAACAAGTTAACCATTATGGATGCCTTAGATGGCAATTATATATTAAAACCACCGGTAAAAATCTATCCGCAAATGCCGGAGAACGAGCATTTGTCGATGAAACTGGCAGCCTTATTTGGTATTGATATTGTGCCGGTGAATATGATTCGCCTGGCTTCAGGTGAATTATGCTTTATTACCAAACGAATAGACCGAAATAACGATGGCAGCAAAAACCATATGATAGACTTTCTGCAAATCCTGGAACTGGAAGATAAATACAAAGGGACTATGGAAAAATTAGGAAAAAGGATTGGAGAACTTTCAGCCAATACTTTATTGGACAAGCTGCGCTTTTTTGAACTAACTATTTTCAATTATCTCATTGGCAACAATGATATGCATCTTAAGAATTTTTCAATGTTTCTATTACCCATGGGATGGGTTTTATCTCCGGCATATGATTTACTTAATGTGAAAATGATTTTGCCGAAAGACAAGGAAGAAATGGCATTACTGCTTGGGGGTAAAAAATTTAATTTTAATAGAGCCTATTTTACGCGCTTTGCTACCTCACTGAGGTTAAATGAAAAACAGGTGCAAACCGTGTATAAAAGAATTGACAAGTGGTTGTCTAAGGCAATTGAGCTAATTGATATTTCTTTTTTAAGTGAGGAAAGAAAAATTGAATACAAAAATTTGATTACCGAAAGAGTTAGATTGTAAAAAGGGCCATAACCACTCTTGACATTTATTATTAACTTCAAATATGGCTGAGAAGCTCCTCGAATGCATAGGCAATACGCCGCTTGTGAAACTAAGCAAACTTGGTTCTTCAGAAAATGCTGACATCTATATTAAACTTGAATATTTAAACCCAACCGGATCTTACAAAGACCGGATGGCAGATGCCATAATTCACGGAGCAGAGAATCGCGGGGATCTTCGCAGCGGAATGACTGTAATAGAATGCACAGCAGGAAGCACTGGTACCTCTCTTGCCTTCGTATGTGCCTTGAAAGGATATCCATTAAAAATAATAACCAGTGATGCGTTTGCTCCTGAGAAACTTCGCGCGATGAAGGTCTTTGGGGCAGTGCTGGAAATCGTATCTGCTCCCGGAGGAAAGATCACACCAGATCTTATCCCCCAAATGATGAAAAAAGTACAGGACTTAAGTTTGTCACAGCAATATTACTGGACCAGGCAGTTTGAAAACATTGATGCTTTGAGTGGCTATGAGGTGATGGGCGCTGAAATCACTAAGCAGTTTTCCGGAAGAGTTGACGCTTTTTGCGCTTCGGTGGGTACTGCCGGAATGTACGTGGGAATGACGAAGATCCTTCGCGAAGCAAATGAGAATATACTGACATTTATAGTTGAGCCTTCATCCTCACCGCTAATTGCAAAAGGGATTAAGGGTACACACTCTATTGATGGAATTAGCGTCGGATTTGTTCCTCCTTTACTTAGTAATTCAACGTATAATGAAGTGCTCCTGATTGAGGAGTCAGAAGCAAGATTAATAGCCAAACGACTGGCTAAAGAAGAGGGAATATTTGCTGGTACCTCTACCGGACTGAATGTTGCGGCGGCATTACGGCTTGCAAAAAAATTAGGAAAAGGGAAAAACGTGCTAACCGTTGCCTGCGATTCAGGAATGAAATATATTAACACAGGGCTGTTTGACTAATATGAGCCTTTCAATCATACGGCGGGTTATTTTCAGACTGTCCTCTCACACTACCTTACGTTTGGTATACGGCGGTTCCATCTCATCAAAATCAACAATTGCCTTCACTGCTCCGTAGGAAAAATCCTGCATTTTTGCGGAATTAAAACTACCTACAAGTAGGTATAGGTGTCAATGCATGGTTCGCATAGCTTTGATGCTTCAAAGCACTATGATTGACCGTAGAAAATTTCGATTAAAATTAAGACACTCCTTAAATGAATTCTACCAAAACTGCAGCTTTACTGGCATTGATCGCCATTACCATCGTCATGTCCAATTGCCGGAAAAATGGTCCCGAAAATGATGAAAATGAAGTTCCAGGCACCTCGGATACTACAATGGCACTGCATCGGGACGTAAGAATTATTGATTCTACAAAATTTATTCTATCCAACGATACGAATTTACTGAAGCAAGGAGACTATGAATTTACGCATTCAGAAAACTTAATAACAATTAAAGCCGGTGATATTATCGTGGGCTCGACCGGAGAAGGTTATATAAGAAGAGTCAGGAGCGTAGTTGCACAGGGAAACAAGGTAACGTTTAAGACGGAACCTGCTGCCCTTGACGAGGTTTTTAGCCAGGGGAAATTCTCGTACGAATTTGATTTAAGCGAACTGATTCCTAATAATAAAAAGTTGCCCAAACAGCCTGATGCTGAAAAGGGTATTGATCAGGATGAGAAAGTAATGAATAGTGTTGATCTTCCCATTCAAGAAAAAATTCTTTATAACGAAGGTGGTGCGATCATCAAACTTAATCAAGGAATGGTTAATCTCGATGCCACCTGGAAATTTGACCACGAGTTTTCGGCCGGTAGTTTAAGCTATCTCCTGGCTGCCTGCGAGGATGCTGGCATAAAAGCTACAGCCGATTTTGAAGTTATACTGGAAAAGAATGTAAATCTCCCGGCAATCAAGGGTTCGCTCGCAAAATATAAAAAAATATATCCCCGGGTAGTATTTGTTGGCGTTGTGCCGGTACCGCTGATTACAACGATTACAATCGATCTACAATACAATGTTTACGGTTCGGCTAACGCCAAAATTAGCAGGTCGCTTCACACAGAAGCTGCAAGTACAGTGGATTTCGGCATCAAATACGAAAAAGGTTCAATCTCGCCAATCTATGATGGGAAGTTGGAGGGATCAGTGAGAGCTGGAGGTAAAGAGAGCCTGGCAAACGGAACCCTGAATATGTCAATAAGTCCGGTTATCACAGTCACCCTGAATGGTATGGTTGGTATAAATGCTTCGTTGGCGCTTATGGAGGAATTGAAAGTTGCGGGTAGTGATAAACCCGAAACTGGTACGGTCTGGGATATTTCCGCCGCAGCCTGGTTGCAGACAAATATAGGAGCTCATGCTGGTGTGTTCGGGAAGAAGTTGGTAGAGACTTCGAAAACCTGGGATACAGAACGCCTGATTTATTCTACACCTGTCAAAATCGAAAAAGTATCAGGTGATGAACAGGATGGTATAAAAGATAAACAGCTTCAAAAACCGCTTGTTGTAAAAGTAAACGACATAGTGCTTTCGCCGCAGGGTGGTGTTAATGTGAATTTCAGGGTTAAAAGTGGTGGCGGCACTTTAAGTTCAAAATTTGTAATGACCGATCCCCAGGGCCTGGCGGAAGTAAACTGGATATTAGGTAATAAGGAAGAAGAAGATCAACTCGTAGAAGCAGTATTAAGGAAGGGAGATGGTTCTATGATTGGAATTGTTACATTTCAGGCAAAGCTACAAGGGAACGATACAGTGAACATGATTATAAATCACGGCACCTGGAAGGCTTTCGCAGGAACTGACGACGATGGTGGTATATTTAATGATTCCGCATACTACACCAACGAATATCCCCGTTGCAAAATGACAACATATCACTGGGACATTCAGGATAGCCTACACATCACCTTCAAAGCAGATGGAACTGGTATTTTTCAACGCTGGCAGGTAGACTGGGGGACTGAAATAACAGATGAATTTAATTGTAAGCTCACCAATTATTCCAGGCCAGATTATGCCACCGTTTCATTTAACTGGAGATATAACAGCCAAACGAAATCAATAGATGTAAAATTTCCTGTCGATTTTTGGGAGATTCCGACAGGAAAAGAGGTAGTCTTTTCAATTTTATCGATAAGAAAAGATCGGTTACATCTACACACTGATGCAGATCCCGATGTAGAAGAAGATTTTGATTATCAATTTCAGTGATAATGGGAGTTTATTTATGCAACCCAAATGCAACGGAAAATTTATATAGCGCGGCAATACTCCTGGTTTCGAGTTTAACATTTATGTTTCGGCGATGAGTATTAATTGTGAGTGAGGAGACTTGTAACTCGTCAGCTATTTGACAGCTGTTTTTGCCACTGATGACCATTGAAATTATTATTTTCTCCCGTGGTGTGAGTAGACAGAACTTTCGAAAGTTTTTCTTCATCCAGTCCGTTTCTTCCAGTACACTGTTGATCTTGTTAGCTATTTGTCCGGTCGAATTGACTTCGTTCACTATAAGTAATATTTTGTCCGAGACCTGTTGACCAGGAGTATACATAAGTTTGGCTGAAGCGAAATACCATTTGAAGGATTTTTCATGGAGAGCTTTAGCCCTGTGTGCAAAGGTGAAAATTTTGGATGGATCCTGAACCTGCTGCATTTTGAGATAAGTATTCACAATAATCTCCGTTTCTGCCGGTACAAAAAATTGTTGGAAATATAGAGGCCCTTTCTCTTCCAACTCTTCTATACTATGCTTTAAGCGGTTGCAACCATTCTTATTCATATACACGGTTGCCATGCGCCCTAGATCCGTTACGAGCACGTTCCCGGGCAGATAATCACCAATTGCATCAAGAGAAAGGGCACCATTATAAATTTTTCTTTCGAGGGTATATACCTGCTGGCGGTTTGCCTTTTGAATTTCGGTGCTTGTTATATAGCGGCTCATGGTGTGGTTGTTGATTGATGACTTAATCCAAAAGCCTCGGCATACTTTAACAAACCGACATGGTCTTTGATACCTAATTTTTCGATTATCCGCTTACGATGTGTATTAACGGTATGAACTGATATGTAAATCTTTTGAGCGATTTCCCGGCTGTTTAAACCGCTTGCCAGTAAACCAACAATCTCTCTTTCTTTTCTTGTGAGACTGGAAACATTATTAAAATTTTCCTGAAAATAAATCTGAGACTCAAGTGCGTTGTAAAGCCTTGGTTTGATGTCTCCTAATGAATCAAGATCATATGTAAAAACCACGATTTCTTCTTCCCCCGAATCTTTGGGGATATGTAAGTGGGCCGAAGACAGTAACCAGCTCCATTGAGATGTAACTTTGAGAGCGTAACGTGAAAAAAAACTATAAACGGATCCAGGTTCAAGAGCTTTTAAATAATCTGCAATCTGAACCAACAATTCGTTCAATTGGTCGTCAATAGGTATCGCACTGAAATTCCTGTGAAGCAGGTTCGTGTGAGAACCGGAGATTCTATTTCGTAAACTTTTTAGATTATAAACTTTAATCTGATCAGGGAGCGTAGAAAATGCGTCGATGGAGATCATCTATATTGAAGAGTTAAGGTTTTATTTAGGAGTTTTCTGTCGATGAACTTCCTCAACAGATTCCCACACTGGAATCCATCTAATTTTTTCGTAGAAAAATACGGGAAACTGACGAAGTAAACCTCAGTATTACTACGGTTTTTCCCTTGAAGTAAAACAATTTATGGTTTTGCCTTTCGCTTTCGGTCGCTGAAGTCGTAATTATTTAAGTGATGAAAGCCAGGTAATTGGATGAAGTGATTCCCGTAAATCCCGCATCAGGATATGCTTTTGCAAACCCAACAGGAATTTTGATTTTTTCTTGTTTCCATTTACATTCAAAAGCTGCCATCTCCTGGTTATTGTTTACTTCAATCAGGTCCAGTTCCTGCTGGTCATATGTCCGCCAGAAATAATATTGCGGATGGTAACCGCGGTAACTATTGAATTTTATTCTTTCTGATAAAAAATATTGTTCCCATAACTGTCCGACATCATTGCGGTTTTGAAGCGAACTGAAATTACTTAGTGAAGAATAAGTAGTTAGAATATTTCAAAAAAATTAGGGGACTTATTGTTTTAGTGTTGCCGAACATCGAAAAATACTAAGCTTGTCGAAGGATTAGTTGATTGGTTATGATTTTTATTGACTTCACAATCTCTGTTAATACCTGGTCAATATTTGCATGATCAGCAATAGGGATCATATTTTTAGGAAGGCCCTGAAATTTTGCGTAAGGCATTTCATCAAACATACAGGCTCGACACATAATTGGTATTACAACTGCTTCTTTCTTTTCATATTTTTCGATTGCCGGCAAGACTTCGGATTTCCATATGTATTCGGATATAATAAAATCTGCACTAAGCAGAAGTAAAATAATTGATGACTCATCAAGCGACTTCCTGATTTTAAAATCCCATTCCTCACCAGGTAAAATATTGCTGTCACTCCATGCAATGATACTTCCACTTCGATAAAGCGGTGCCAAATGGGTAATCAACTTGTCTTTGATTTCGTTATCCTTGTGACTATAGGAGATGAAAATTTTTAAGGCTTCGGCCTCTACTTTCCTGATAGTTTGAACAATTTCTTTATTCTCAGCATACAGGTTTACAGTATCTCCGTTAATTAACTGACCTACAGTTTTGGCATTGATTGTTACTTTCATATTTCTTATACACTAACCTTTTTGTTATCGTTCGCTGTCTTATTGTTTGATCCAACTGCCTCTTTCTTATCCTCTTTCATGTGAATTACTTCTCCAACAATTAGCTTTTCAATTTTTTCGGCATTGATTGAATATTTACCTTCTTTGTCTTTGTATTTAGAAATATCATATCCATGACTTTCAATACACTCAAGTACCAACTTAGAGATTTGTTCGTAGGCTACGGAAATAGTGCCGACCAATTCAGGATAACCAAAGAAGTCGCCACCAAATGTCAGGGATTGTTCTTCTCGTAAATTGTATGGGTAGTAATAGTATCGGCCAGGCCAGGAAGTTTCATGGCTGATGATCTCTTCCTTTTTTGAGGTAACACTTTTTTCATTTTCACCTTTTTCGTTCAGTGGGTCTAATCCAACTAATTGGTCAACTGTGATGTCGTGGTGGAATTTCTCCTTGAACTTTTCCCGGATTTCCTTTAGAAGCTGTTCATTTTTATCAGATTCCAAAATATTATTGACAGTAAATCCATCGACAGTTTCTCCCATTTTGAACTTCATCAATCTGTTTTTTATGTAGGGTTTACCAAGCTTTGGAGGGCCAATAGTTGTTAATGCTATCTGGCAGCCGGCAGAGTTCCCTGCTCTGAACATGCGAATAAAGAAACATGCTGCTGAATCATATTTTGGGAACAGAACTTCTACCATAAAAAAGAGCCTGACAGAGGCATTTTCATCAACGGCATAAACGGATTGTAAATTGTAAATGTCTTTCTCAAGAAGCGGGCATTTATTAGCGTCAAGCCATGGACTATCAATATCCAGGCTTTCGCGGTTTAAAACAATAACTTTCCCAAAACCAATGTTTTCTATTCCTCCTGCCTGCAATGAATTTTGTAGTTTGGAAATGACCGTTTGCATTAGATACTCCTCCTCTTTAGGTACAACGTTATCCAGGTTTTTAGGTGGGCAGAAAAATTTATTCTCGAGTTGTAATCTTCCAAAACCAGGAAAGGGATGGTCCTCTTTAAAAGCAACGAGTACAGGGAATGTTTCCTTAGTTGCTTGTCCCTGGCCACTAAGCGCAAGTAAGCTTTTAAGCTGGTCGGGAAACGGAAAATCTTGTTTCTCCTCAAACGTATTGCACAATAGTTTTTCCAGGACTTCTGCCTTTTTTGCAGCAATTTGTTTATTGATTTTTTGATTGTAAATATTCACAGAAATAAAATATGCAAGAGCCCCTATGATGGCAGGAATAGCGAAATGCATTGGGATTAGATTTTCCATCCCCACTACAGTCACAATTATAACGCTAAATAGCAAAACCGTCCCGATCCCCCAAACCCATTTAATGTCCTGGCCGTTTTTATTATTACAGTGCTTTAGTTCTTTGATAGTTTGATAGATGATTTTTAGAAACTTTTGGTGGTCGAATAGATAAAAATGGCCAAAGTTGTTAAAAGGCAGCGGTGTAAATTTTGGAAGGGTATGCGATTTTGGAAAATCCTGATCCGCAATAAAAGAGGCTGCAACATTATTTGTCGCAAGGATGGTCATACCATCTTTAATGGTTGAGAAGTTTTCTACCTCCACCTCAATTAGTAATTCGGCAGAACTTAGCATATAGGTATAGGTTTATTTGTCGGGTATATATTTGCAGTAATACATTCCTTCATTGTCCATAAAATTTGTGCTTTGACTTTCGATTTTATGGATCTGATTTTTTGCAGCTCGCTAATTTTAGCCTGGCATATTGCAATAAATGGTGAAATGGGATTACTAAATAGTTTTGGTAGGGCGTCAGTCAATATTGAAAGAATAATTTTCCAGAGTGGGATTGTAAAAATTAAGATATAAAATATATATGATACAAAAAAGCTTTTGCACTATTTATTCTGATATTGATATTGTTTGAGCACCTGCTTTCAAAACAATCTCTTTTCCATTCCACACAAACTTCCCGGTAATGTTTGATGGCAAAGAAACTGTTCCGCTTACGCCTTTTTCACCAGTTCGTTTAAGCGCCACCGCTATTGACCCTTCCGGATGCGGAACAGTAGCGTTTACTTCTGTCAATTCACCCAGTGAAGGAGCGATAACGACAGTCGAAAAGCCAGGACTACCAGGAACTACTCCGCAAATGGTTGCCAGGAAATCATAGTTGGGACTTGCGCTCCAGGCATGACAATCGGATCTTGCAGGTTCGGGCATTTCAGCAAAAGTGGTCAGGCCAACTTTTAGCATTTGGCGCCATGGAGTAAGCTGCTGATAATATAGATTGCCCATGCCCGCTTTTTTCAGAGCCTGGTTCAGGTAAAAGCGGAAATAAAAAGTAACCGGTCCGATCTTTTGATCGCTCAGCACTTTTGTCATTACATCCTTTTCATCTTGTTCGGGAATTGCCCCGGTAAGTACGCCCAGTAAACTCGCATGTTGACTGAAAACCTTCTTATCCGGTGTATTTGCCATTAAACCCCTGCTTTTATCGAAGCAATTATTATATGTATTTGTGTTCAACAGGTCTGCCAGCTGAGTATAATGTGCAGCTTCATATTTTTTATCGAAAGCATTGAATAAAGCTGCAGCATGTTTCAGTGCATAAATGTATTGAAGCGTAATAACCGAAGAATTTCCATCTACTGCACCCTCAGGAACACCATCGTTGAAAGCTTTGGTGTAGTCAACGAAGTTCCACCAGTTCATTGGTCCAAGCATTTTTTTATCCATGTCTATTTTTTGCTCGTACCAGTTCAATACACCCGCAATGGGGACCAGGAATTGTTTCAGAAATGCATCATCTTTCCGGTGCATCCAATAATCATAAACCATAGATACCCAAATAAGGGAATAAGGCGGAATCAGCTGCAGCCTGCTACTTGGATAGCGGCCCTGGGTAAGTCCTTCAGGCACGCGCGAATTATTAAAATCGATGATTGCTTTACGCATCAGCCGGTCATCGCCGGTTACATACAAAGAGATAAGCGCCTGGATGCGGGTGTCGCCTTCATACTGCAATTGCTCATAATAAGGACAATCAAAATATGTTTCACCCGCACAAAGCCTGGCTGTGCGCCAGCTCACGTCCCATAACGACTTCATACTGGTGTCGTTGCTTGCAAACGACGCTTTTACTTCGAAAGGATAAGTGCTGAACATACCATAGAGGTCGTTTATGGTTAATGCTTCGTCGGCGGTACTGATATCCAGCTGCAGATAACGATATGTTCTTAGCCAAAGTGGCCTGAACAAACGGCTATTGCCGCCATCAGGCAGAAAAATATCGTAGTTACCAATGATTTCTTTTTGGTCGACCTCGTTGCGATTTCCTTTTTCCCGCTTACTGTTGAACAAAGCCTCGGCATAGGTGAGCTTCACCGAAGATCCCTTGCCACCACTTACCAACAATTCGGGATAGGCCACCGTGTTAAACTCCTGGTCAAGTAAGATGGTAACCTTTTTATTTGGCGATATGGTTAACGCTTTTTTGCCGGATAAGAACTCCTGTGAAACATTAGCACCTTTAGAGCGTCGAATAACGTTGATGCGTTGCAACGTCTCTTCCATCAATGGAATATTGCGGGGAGTGAGAGTCCATTGATTATCGGTACCTGTTCCGGATGGTGAAGGAGTTGCCACCGTGATAGCCGGCTTCCATGATTTGTCATTAAAACCCGGCTGTTCCCATCCCCAGAGATATTTTGATGCATCTACCTTATCTCCCGGTCCAATCACCATATACGCTTTCATGCGCGCCATGTTATCCATTGAACATGGTTCATAAGCTTTACTTGTTATCACTTTCCAGTTAGATCCCGAGTTAACCATTTTTTCGGCATCACCATCACCCTGTATTACGAAAGCAGTCTGGTTAGAAATCTGTGCTACCGGGGCCAGCGTACCCATGTTCCAGACCAATGCAGCCAGGGTATTGGCGCCAGGCTTTAGATAAGAAGCAATATCCATCGTTTCGAAGTACCAGTTATACAGGTCACCTCTTGCCGGTCCACTGCAAACCGGCACACCATTTACAAAAAACCGATAGCGGTTATCGGCCGATAAATGGATGATAAACTTTGCAGGCCTGGTGTTGAGAGTGATAGTATTCCTGAAGTGATAAACACCATAAGCTCTTGGGTCATTATCCGGGGAGGTGATCCATTTTGATGCCCATTGCTTACGCAACAGATTCGGGTTAACACCTGAATTTGTGTTTGAAACAAACAGCTGCTGTGCCGTAAGCAAATTTATGAAGATCAAAAGAATGCAGGTGATTAAAATATTTTTCATATGTTATGAATTACGACAGAACTTTTTTTTATCCATTACCAAAACCTCCAATAAATATAACACCAGGCAAATGCATACAAGGTCAGCCAAAATGCAATGCTTTTATACCAGGGGTGCTTTACACCTTTATCTTCAAGGCTCTTCAGCCAGGATAAACGCCAGGTGAACGGCTTTGCCTGCTCCTCGGAAGGCGGAGTAGAATATAGCGAGACCAGGACAATCAATATCATGGTCAATGCCTGCGCAATCGCACCCACATATAGCCAGTGCAGCGTAATATCAAGTGAAAATAAAATAACGGCTAAGGCTACCTGTATTACCACACCACCAATCAATCCGGCTATAGCTCCCGCATAACTGGTTCTCTTCCACAAAACACCAAGTAGCAAAACAGAAATAAACGGTGTTGCCATATAGGTTACACCTGTCTGAAAATATTTAAATAAACCAACGCTGCCAACCAGTGGGGCGATCAATGAAGAAAACAACAATGCCGCACCACCGGAAACCTGGCCTGTGATGATCAACTCCCGGTCACCAGCTGCCTTGCGAAAATATTTTTTATAGACATCAAGGGAAAATATAGTGGCTATCGAATTCGCCAGGGCACTAACAGTCGACATCACCGCTGCAAAAAAACCAGCGAGTATCACCCCCTTTAGTCCTGATGGCGCAAACAGTTGAAGTGCCAGCGGGAAAGTGCTATCCTGGTTATCCGGAAGTAGTGAAGGCCCCTTATGCATCACATCCAACCAATGATAAACCACAAGACCCAATAAACAAGTTACTAGTGGCCTGATGATATTAATAAAGCCGGAGAAAATCAAACCCATCATACCATCCCAGGTACTCCTGGCAGACAGTATACGCTGTATCATTACCTGGTTAGATGACTGGTAAAATAAAAACACACCAAATGAAGCCAGTATCAGTCCTGCAAAAGGCGCTTCCGGATCAGAAGGCGGCCGATATAAATGAAATCTTTCCGGCCTGGCAGATACCATTGCATCCCAGCCACCGGGTATTTTGTCGAGCGCCACAAAAAAGAATATCACACCACCACCAATGAGCATTACGCATTGAATGGCATCGGTCCACATTACAGAACTCAAACCACCGACAAGCGTATAACTTGCTGTTACCAGCACAATGCCTGCCATAACATAACCCTGGGGCCATCCAGTTAATTCACTAAGAGTAATACTGCCGCCGTAAATAACAGGTGGCAAAAACACGAAGAGGTAACCGACTAATATTACAACGCTGTAAATAGCACCACAGGCAGGTCCGAAACGACGGTTTAATAATTCCGGTACCGTCATGATTTTGTTCCGAAGGTATAAGGGAATAAAAAAGACCATCATCAGGAGATAAGTAGGCAGCGCCCACCACTCCCAGTTTGCTATAGCCATTCCGCCTTTGTAGGTAGCACCAATGGTACCAACAATCTGTTCACTTGAAACACTGGTTGAAACAAAAGCGGCACCGATCAGGTACCATGGCATATTGCCCGAAGCAAGAAAATAACCTTCTGCTGTCCGTTTCACTTTTCTTGCTGCCATAAGGCCTATCACAACCACCAGCAAGGTTTCGGCAACAATTATTATAATATCAAGTACGGAAAGATGGAATTTATCCATAAACTGGTTCCTGGTTTTTAGAGTATTAAATAAGTTGCGCTATACTTCGGTTATCCGAAACAAGCCAGTGTTGAGCATGCTGCGTAAAACCGCCTGAGGCAACTGAAACCATAGCGCCAAGCGTTTCTAGTTCTATCCAATCTTTGCAGGCAAAAATTTCCAGGTTACAACCGTTATCCACACAATCCGCCGGTTCAGTCTTTTCCTGGTGTTGAATAATTAATTTCCCACCATCCTGCCCGGCGGATAGCCAACCCTGGCTTTCATGCCATCCTGCTTTACCCCGGAAATCACCTGGTTTTACAACCATAAACCCGTCTGAAGAAGGCCAGTTCCTGCTTTCCGTTCCCGGCCAGTAAACGATATTTTCTGTAGAACAGGAAGCTGTGATATTAGCTGATCCCGGTATGCAGGTGATGGCCCAAAGAGCCCCGGACCATGCTATGCTCCCGTAGTTTTCAAGTATATGAACAAGTTCAAACCCCGAACCACCAGCCAGCACACTAACCTTAATGGACAAACGCAATTCATCGGTTCGGATAGGTGCGGATATAATCGCCAGTTCTCCCGCTATATTTACGGAACAGGTTTCGTTATCCGGGTAATAACTGCTATCGTTTTCAGGCGCAATAGTGAAACGATGACCGCCATATAGCCGCCACTCTCCTACACCAAAGCCGGTAGCATCTTCATATAATAAGTTGGCTCCGCCGTTATATGTGAGGGATAGAATTCTTGGACCTGCGGAAAGGCCGATAATTAGTTCACAATGGGTGGTGGTAATTCTGGCAGCCTTGCAATTTTTCCACGTTACGTAGTTCAGGTTCATGGAAGCACACGTTTGGTAAGGCCCCGTTGATAAGCTTCGAGCCTTGTAAATCCTTCTGCAAACCGGCAGCCGGCACCTAGTCCCCGGAAACGCGCCTGCACTTCAATCATTTCAATCATATCCGTGAACGCAAGCTCTTTCATAGCCACAACCTGGCTCTCGTGGCAGGACAACATTTGTTTTTTCACCTCGAATTCATTGCTGATGTCAACATATTCAGTTGGCAGAAACCCTATCCCACCAAGATTATCCATATAATATAGCTGGGCCTGCCCGAAACGACAGGCCGGGAAAGATTGACCGGGAATAAAAGGCAGTCCTTTTTGAAAATAAGAATCAAATACAAGTTGGCTCACATACCTGTGATCGGGATGATAATCATTTGGTGAATGGGTAAATATTAAGTCCGGGTCAGCTTCGCGCAAAACATCGATCATGATCCGGCGTTGATTTTCATTTGGAAATACATGTTCGTCATCCACTCCCGCCCAGATTAGCTTTGCATCAATAATCGCCGCAGCAGCACGTGTTTCTTTTTCCCTTATTGCAGCAAGCTCCTGTGGTTTTATATGAGTGTCGCCCATATTACCTGTCGTAAAAACAGCCATCGTAACCTGGTGACCCTGTTTGGCATATTTTATCAAAGTGCCCGCACAAAGAATTTCAATGTCATCAGGATGGGCGGCCACACATAGTATGTTCATAGTACAGAATAATTAAAGTACGCCATAACGGTCAAACACTATTTTAAGTGAATCCCCATTAAGCAGATCATTACGGGATTGATTTTCTTTATGTCCTTTTTCAAATGCCAGTTCAAGCACCTTGTCTTCAACCTCGCGTGGGATCACAACTATACCATCAAAATCACTGAAGATGAGTTCGCCAGGATTCACAACTACATCACCGCATCTTACCGGCACATCATAAGCCATTACCTTCCCCCTACCCAAACTATCCAGGGGCCTTATGCCGCCATAAAACACGGGGAACTGCATCGCCATGATTTTCCGGCAGTCTCTTATCATGCTGTCGCAGATACAACCAACAGCACCGTTTCTTTTGGCGATCGTGCTCATCAATTCACCCCAGGGAGCATTTGTGCCGGCAAAGTCGGTAGAATGAACAACCACATCACCTGTAGTTAATGAATCGACCGCTTCTATTTCCAGGGTATAAGCATCGTCCTCAATATAATCTGTTTCCATCCATCGCAATGTTTTTGCCCTACCAACCATAGTACTGTTTTGGGGATCCAGTGGCCGCAGGCGTTGATGCATGGCCTGGTTGCGGTATCCAAGATTATCGAGGACATCGCATACCAGCGCTACATAAAGGTTTTCTTTGATCCACTTAAATTTTTGTTCGTCGGTCAACATTTCAGTTGTCTCCATATCAGTAATTATTTGTTCAGAAATTATTTTTGATAAACATATCGTTGGTTAATTCGCATATGACAATAAGGGTTTGCATTGTTGTTATTCCCACACAAATGACTTCATCCTTTCAGATATTATGCATTTTGCCCCGAGGTCCTTGTTTTCACAAAACCATTTGAAGACTTCGGGATTTTCAGCATTCAAAGCCATCGTATCATAATGATTTGGAAAAACAAATCTTGGTTTCACTTCACCGGCAAAAAATGCTGCCTGCTCCGGCCCCGGGTTACCCCATTTACCGTTGATAGGCACTAACATAATATCTGGTTTTGCTGGTGCCGCATCAACAACAAGGGGATGAAATTGAGTGTCCGATGTATGATAAATACTTCTGCCATTTTCAAATCTTACCAGGTAGCCCGTGGTGTCTAAAACATCAGCTCCTGTTGGTAAGGCAAAAACACCGGTAATCTCTGCCTGGCCGAATCTATGCGTTTGTCCTGCATTAACTACCACCACGCGCTCCGCAGGAATGCCAACCTTAACAAGGGCTGCAGCTGTTAGCCAGGGTGCAACAAACCATGTTTCGTTTTTATACCTGTATTGCGAAAGCGTTTCAGGATCCAGGTGATCAGCATGATTATGTGTGATGATGATTATATCCGCTTTTAATTCATCGGGGCTTATGGGCGGTGGATACAATCGCGAAAATTCAGGAGCGCCATTTGCTGCAGAATCAGATAAATACGGATCTATCACAATGGTAAGCCCGGTAACCTTCAACACATAACCCGCCTGGCCCAGCCACCACAATGCGGCCTCGGCTTCAGTCAGCTTATGTTCAAGTATAGTTTTCATCAGTTCAATTTAATTTCGACAACTACAGATTTACACAAAAACGTTTAACTGCTTTTTCATTTATATTAATTCCCAGGCCCGGTCCTCCAGGCACTGCTATATAACCATCAGCGTCCATCTGAACCGGGTTTTCTATCACTTCCCTTAACATTGGGTTATCGCAAACATTGTATTCCAGGAACAATGATCTTGGCAGTACTGCATTCAGGTGAAGACTTGCAGCTGTCAGCAAATCAGTGAGCCAGGCATGAGGACATACATCAATACCCGCATGTTCCGCTTCCCACAAGATTTTTCGTGCTTGTGAAAAACCTCCGCAGCGCGAAAGATCCGGTTGTGCTACGTCAACACCACCACGAACTATCAACTCGCGGAAACCCCAGGCAGTTGCTTCCTGTTCACCGGCAGCAATACGGGTTTTAACACCAGCAGCTTTTACTTTTGCATAGCCTTCATAATTTTCAGGATGAAGAAAATCTTCGAGCCAGAATATATTGTAAGGTTCAAGTGCGCGGCAAAGTTCGATGGCGTCATAAGCACTTCTGTCAACCATCCAGCCTGCATCAACCATCAGTTCAACATCCGGACCCAGTGCATCACGGGCGGCTTCTACCAGTTTAATATCTTTTTTCTTATCCTGCCCAAAAACTCCCCAGCCAAATTTTACAGCTGTAAATCCGCGTTGCACATAAAATGCACAGGCATCACGCATAGCTTCAGGTGTTGGCCTGAACAGCGTGGATGCATAGGCCCTGACGCGATTGCGTCTTCCGCCCCCTAATAATTTATGCACCGGCATGCCGATAGCCTTGCCCATGATATCATGACAGGCTATATCAAAACCCGAGAGCACCTGGATCGCTACGCCCCTGCGGCCATAATAAATGCTACCCCGATAAATCTTATCCCAAAGACGTTCAACGTCGAAAGGGTCCTCGCCGATAACCAATGATTTAAGACCTTCAAAAACACCCATACCGCTTTCAGGGGCGTTAACCGCCGCTGCACCTACGTGAGGGGCAGTTTCTACATCTGCCCATCCAATAATACCTTCGTCAGTGCTTACTTTAATCAGCAGGCAATGTTTTACGCCACGTGCTTCATCGCTTCCTTCAGGGGGACGAATTTCAAAGGGTGATTCTAATATGAATGCTTCAACGTTTGTTATTTTCATTTCTATCTTTTAGAGGTCATTGCCCTTTTATTATTTTATGATTTGAAATCAACTGAAGTTTCCAATTTAAAAAATAATCGAAACCTTCAGCGCTTTATCATGACCGTTACGTGCAAGATCAAAAGCCTGCTCCCAGTTTTCAAAAGGCAGCTTGTGTGTTATAATTTCATGAAGCGCCAGCGAAGGATCGGTTAAACATTCAAGCGACTCCTGCATTCTATCCTCATCATTGCATGCACCGACAATTTCCAGTTCAGACAGATGAATAGTAAATAAATCAATAGCAACCGGCTCTTTAAGGCCACTGAATATAACCATCCTGCCACGTGGTCTCAGCGCTGCGATACAATCCCTGGCTGCTTCAGCTGAACTAACAGCGAGTATGGCAACATCTACCGACTTAACAGGCAATTCAGTTGCAATAGTAACCCCCGGAATCATCGAAAGCCTGAAAGGTTCTTTACCCGAAACAATTACTTTGCCCGCACCGGCGCGTATAGCCAGCCTTGCTATAATATTTCCAAAGGGGCCATCTCCCACAATCAACACTGTGCGATCTTTAATATTTCCCGCCCTTGCAATTGCCTGCAGACAGACTGCGACCGGCTCAAGTAATGAGCCTTCAGCAGCCGTTAAATTGTCAGGTAAAGCCATTACCCGGTCCGCTCGCTGTACAAAATACCCTGCAAAGGTTCCGTTACGATCATATCCAAGATGACCCATGTTGGCACATACATGTTCAAACCCTCTTTTGCATTCAACACATTCCTTGCATGGTATAACAGGATGTTCTGCTACCCTGGTACCTGGTGATAAATGTTTTACTTCCGCTCCACATTCCACGATCACACCCGATGCCTCATGACCCAATACGCGGGGCAAGACGATGCCAAAAGGATTACTGCTGATATCATGCAGATCTGATGTGCATATAGTTGCGGCGGCAGTGCGAATCAAAACTTCGTTAGCGCCTGGCTTTGGCACCGGCAATGTTACTCTTACCAGTTTATTGAGTGCCTGGAGCTGCAATGCCTGCATATTCAGCGGTATCTCTTTCATCTGCCTACAAGCATTGGATTAGGTAATTGAAGAAGCGTCAACGTATCACGGTTGATAATCCCTTCAATAACATTTGAAGGGATACCGGGCAAGCCACTGTTAGCGATGATATGATTGATATTTCTCACCCCTTCCAATGAACTACGTGTTGTAGTAAAAGGGAAGTCTGACCCAAAAAGCACTTTTGCATAAGCACCATATTCTACCAGTAAACGCATTGAATTATAAAACTGCCAGGGCCGGTAGTACAATGCAGAAAGATCAGCATAAACATTTGCATGCCGGCGTATCACCGCAATCGTTTCCCCCTCCCATGGATGACCAAGATGCGCCAGCACCATATGCAGGTCCGGAAAATCTACTGCAACCGCATCAAAATGAACGGGCCTTGAATAGTCAAGCGGTGTGCCACTTACGAATGAAGTGCCCGCATGGAAAAGTACGGGTAACCCATGTTTTATACAATAACTATAGATATCATAACATCTCGGATCTGCGGGATGAACATTCTGGTAGAGCGGAGACATTTTCACTCCCACTGCCCCAAGATCCTGGTGACATTTTTCCAGCTCATCCATAAAGTTTTTCTTAGCCGGATCGATAGAAGCAAAAAACAATAATCGTTCAGGTGCCTTTGCAACATGTGCTGCAACGATTTCATTCGGTATGTTCCAATCAGTTTGTGAAGCCTGGAGCCCAAACACGACGGCTACATCCGCGGCCTGCGTTTCTTCCAGGTGTCTTTTCTCAACATCGCCCCAAACTGTTTGATCTACTCCACACCGCTTCAAATCAGCTTGCAACTTTGGGCCAAAATCCAGTTCCGGCCTGAACACATGTGTGTGAATGTCAACAATCATATCAATAACTCATTTTAGGGTCAGCATTATCATTCAAATGACCAGTAATGTACTGCCCATGGTTCAAGTGTTAAAGAAATTTCCCTTGTTCCTTTTTCAAGATTGATAAAAGGATCCGGACGAAGCCGTTGATTTTCGTCCTGTGCGCCGGATGTAGCATCCAAAATCATATGACGGATACGCATTTTTTTGGGTAGATCTTTCAGGCTAATCTTTACCTTTTTCGCTGTGTCTGAAAAATTCCAAACCATCATGTTGTGCATATTCAGCCTGGGATCATGACTCGCAAATCCGTGCACCTTGTCGCTTTCAGAACTTACCTTCAATTTATTTCCTGCCATTCTCGACAGCAGTTTGAACGTAAAATATGCTGGTCTTAGATTATTCTGATAATCAATTAATCCACTGAACTGAGCCTGGCGGTTCCACCAACGGGTCATGAATGCTGTACCCTGCGGCGAAAACACTTTTGCAAATGTTTCATAAGACACATACCAATCGCGGATATGATAGTAACACGACCAGTCGAGTCCGACATCTTTCATTTGCCAGATGGTTTCGGCAACATAGCAGGGTTGAAAACGCGGATCAAGAATGGGGTTAAACAGGTCAACGTTCCATTCATTCATGATTGTCTCCGCACGAAGATCCGGATATTTTGCCAACAGATCTTTTACGTATTGAATCTGGCCCCTTATCGCGGTCGGACTGTTATTATAATTGTGAAAGGATACAAAATCCAAAGGTATTTTTTCCAGTGAACAAACACGCAGCAGCTCCGGCAAAATGGGTGATTTAAACCAGGCCAGTGCGGGACCGCCAACTTTTGCAGTAGGATCTGCGCGTCGGATGGCGGCTACCGTATGTTTATAATATCTGGCATAGTTTTCTGGCTTAAAGCGATATGGTGTTCCGCCATCTTCGCCGATATCAACTTCATTACCAACTTCCCAAAACTTTATGCCCGCCCCTTTATTCAGGTAATGTTTAACAACATTAAATACAAACTCTTCCCAGCCTTTATAGTCGTTTGGCTCAACAATATCATGGTCTATCACCGGAAAAAAAACCTTTGGCTTTAAGCAAAAGCTCATAAAGGGTTTTGCACCTGTTGCCAGGATATTGTTCACCATGCTATCCAGTGTTTTAAAATGATACTTCCCTTTTTGCGGAAGCACTTCATAATATTCACTAACGAACAGCCTTATTATTGCAGGATGCAAAGCTTTTATTTCGGTTGTACGGTTCGCAAGCATTGGCTCTTCAGAGAGACCACCCTGTCCCAGTGCCATCTGTTCCATTCGCATTGGTCCAAGATCTTTTGAAAAATCAACTTCAAGATTTGTTTCCTGGGCAGAAGCAACTCCTGAAAGGATAAGCAGGGAAAAAAAGAAAAAACCTTTTAGCTTCAAAATAAATAAGTTTTGCAGGTGAAAAGACTTGCTATTACAACGATGCCGGGCTAGAACTTTGCTAATATTACATAGTTCTTTTCAGATGGCTCCGGGATGATTACAAACTCTTTTTTTGAATCGAAGTTTCTCCAGGGTTTCCCATTCACCGTCACAGAACGAATGGATTTTTCCTGTTGATGACGAAATCTGATCAATAATTGTTTTGGAGGATTACGATCTGAAAGGTTGACTTCTGCTTTAATTTCATTTGCATTTTCAACCCTGAAGCTTAATGAAAGCGGTCCAAAATTAGTGGGTGCGTTTTTAACCTCGATCTGTTTGCCCGTCTTTAACCATTCCCGCGGAACAGCCTGTCCTATCATCAGCGTATCATCTCCGAATTCATTGATCAGCATCCTCCGGTATAATTCAAACCAGGCCCCATCAGTGCTGGGCGGACCGTAATATTGTCCCCAGGCCCATCGATGTTCAAGTGAAGTAAGTTGCTCATGAGAGAAAGCGCAAGCCATCATACTATAGAATGAACGTATTACTCCTTTGGGATCATCGCGCAGCAAATAAGTATTTCCCTGTTGTACGTAGACCGGCTCATTTGCTGCCCCGTTATTCAGCAGGAAAAGATTGTCTTCATGATCATTCAACATAGCTGTTGTCATCCAGCTGTATGGTTCAAACACACCAAGGCGAGACAGGTGTAGGGGTCCGCAATCGACATCGGTAGGATACCATTGCTCCATCATGCGTCTCGGCGTCATTGCATCTGTAGGAACATAATTGGTCCAGCTTCCATCAGCCAGTTGCACTACAGGTGATTTTACACTACTGCCTGCAAAGGCTGTGACTACATCTTTTTTCATTTTTGCAGCTACCTGCTTTACTTCATCCGCGCGTTGATGACCATATCTTGAAAGAGCCCGGGCAAACTGTTCAAGCCCCGCTACATAATAAGCCTGGGTAAAAGCCCATTCGCGTTCAGCATGCGTCAGATCGTTCAGTGCACCTAAGATCAGTCCTGTTCTGTTGGTTTGAGAATCGGATTTATTAATCTGGCGAAGGCACCAGTCAAGTGCTTTTAATGATTGTGGTAGCAATCGGCCAAACTCTTCTTTATTCCCTGAGAGCAGATAATTCTGCGCTATCGTGTACAGGTGACCGGGAGAGTAAACGCCCCAGTTAGCAAACCCACCGATTCGTCCATCGGGCTGTTGCTGACTTTGAAACATTGCTTTCAGTTCGTTTTCGGCAACTTTTTCATAACCTCTTAAACCATAAATCATGTAATCAACATAAACAGCCTGGTTGATTGGCCAGTCCGCCTTTTTTTGTCCATATGCTGTGTTTGCATAAGGCAGGTCCATGTGTTGTTGGTTGTTATCATTGATAGTATGACGGGGCAGTATCAGTGAATGCCAAAGGCTGGCGCGATATAACTCGTTCACTTTTTGTTCCGGCACTATAAACTGCGCACCGGCGGTGAGCCATTGTTCCCAATACGCAATGGTTCTTGTTTTTTCAGCGTCATATTTCAATCCATTCAGCACTGCAGTTGCCTGTGCAGAAACCGCGGGAGCAGGCAGTTTTAAAACAACCTCTTTAGTTTCTCCATTCGCCAGGTTTCCAGTTATATTAAAAGTTACCTGTTGTCCTTTTTCTATCAAACCATTTTGTGTCGTCGTAACTGTCAGGCCCGGTCCTTCAACTGAAAGCAAAGTTTCATTTGTATAATCATCTTTCAGGTTCCACTTACCGTTGAGGTTAGCAACTGAAAGCTTACGATCCTTCTGTTCATTGTTAAAACTAAATCCAAAGTTCAAATTGCCGGCTTTACCGGAAACCTTCACCCTGGTAAGCATTACGCTGCGTACATAGCCGCTTATTGCTGCTGATACATCACCGAAGGTTGATGCGAATTGTTCAACCTCAAACTGCTGTTCATTTTTTTGAAGATTGGTAACAACTACAGGCAATCCGTTTTGAATCTTCTGACCTTTCCATTCGCTGCCGGGCAGCAGGAAGTCTAACCTGAATCGATGTGGTGATGCAAAATCTGGTCTCAGGTTCGCCCATCGGTCAACTGCAAACTTATAGATCGAGCCATGTGTGGCGGCGGTAACTGTAAGATGACCCGTTGTACCCATGTATCTTGTTTGCCATGAAGCTTTCCAGTCGTTTGGATTCCCGAAGTCTGCCCAGCGTTTTTTGAATTGATCAAGCGAAGCTTCAGGCGAACTGCGGACAACATCGAGCGTACGTTGGCCTTTCAAGGATGCGAGGTGCTTTTTAAAATCTGTTCCCTTACCTGCTATAGCAATAAACACATCATGCTCCGGCAGCCACATGGCGCCGTATTTTAAGAGATTTTCCATTGACACAGAAAATCCTTCAGTGCCTTCTGCATTCAATTGTATGGTAAACATTGGCGCATCCGGCTGATTCCATTGATCCTGCTGCAGGCGAGCTATCTGGCCCGGTGATCCCTTTTCTAAAAGATAACCCCACATGCCATCACCGTTGATTGAATAGTCATCCTTGTGTTGTGCTACTTTTAATGGTGTTGCTGAGGGTGTTGTCCAGGCTACATGAGTAATCAGCTCATCAACATCGCCTGCGCCGCAATTAAATGCGGATTGCTCACCGGCCTTATCATTTCTTTCGAGCTTGCTTCCTTTAATATTGGAGATGCTAAGAGTTGTTGAGCCCTTTAATTGTATTGATCTGGAAGTTTTTTTTGGTGCAGTATGACCAAATGAAATTTGTATATCCGCCTCAAGCCGCCCCGCGTTCTGTGCATAGGCTGACTGTGACACAAATATCAAAAGACCTGCTGATATTATTCCTGAAAGTTCTTTTAAATTAAACATGTTTATTAATAGTTTCATTATTGCGATTCAAAACCGTCCCGCGGCTGCGAAGGCTGTGTTTTTCAGGAAGCTTCTCATGGCATTATTCACCCTGGATTTGTTCATAACTTTCTCTTTCATCTTATAAACCCCTAGTAATTCGGATTCTGAACAAGTTGAGGATTTTTATCGATAGCCGACTGTGGTATCGGCAATAGATAATTTTTTGCAGGATCAAACTTTTTGTTACCCCCACCTGCAGGCACCACTGTGTAAACCCAGACATTCCCTACCTTCTCTATCTTCATCGCATGTACTGTACCGTTAAGCTTCACTTCAGCAAGTTTAAGTCTTAGCAAATCAGGCAACCGCTTTTCTTCAAATGCGAGTTCAACTCTTCTTTCTCTTTGAATAGCTATTCTCATATTTGCCTGTGACAAACCTGTAGGAAGATCGGGAAGATCGGATCTATCACGGACCTGGTTCACTGCATCGATTACAGATGCATCGGGACCCACCGCTTCGTTTTGTGCTTCAGCATAACTCAACAAAACTTCGGCATATCTGAAAATGATCCAGTTTGCACTGTTACCATTGTTCTGCGCGCTTGCATATTGCGGATTCACACCTTTACGTAAATAATAACCAGTACGGGTTGATATACTACTGTTATTAAGATCCGTCGCATTTAAGCTACCAACGCCCTGTTTCATAACAAATATATCATCGAGCCATACAGATTCATCATATACGATCGACTCATAAAATCTTTTCTCCCTGTTGAGATAAGGCTTCTGCGGATCGTAACCCGAAGCAGGATCAGTGATAGGCAAACCATTGGCCATTGAATATTCATCCACTATATCCTGTGTAGGATTCTGATGACCCCAGCCTGTCAGCGAACCTCTGACAAAACGCGGCCCCAGCTGTCCATCCCTGAAATTTGCCAGGGATGTTCCTCCCAGGTGCTGGCGGCTGAAGATAACTTCAACATTGTTGTTATTCGCTTCAAAAAACATAGCGTTATAATCAGAGAAAAGGCTGTATTTATTCAGATCGATTACCTTCTTAAAGGTAGCTGCTGCAGTTGCCCATTTTGTTTTATCATTGCTGGTATTCTTTAATGGACTTGCGTTAAACAATTCGCAGGACCCTTTCAATGTCAGCGCCGCACCTTTTGTGGCCCGGCCTGTTTCGGCAGACACCGGCAGATCTGCTTCAATCTCCGTGAGCTCTTTTTGTATAAAAGCAAAGGTTTCTTCTGAAGTGCTTTTTGCCCTGAAAATTTCATCACCTTGCTCAGTTTGATTCAGCACTTCTGTGATAATTGGAACTCCACCATGAAAATTCCATAACAAAGAATAAAAATATGCGCGGAGATAACGGGCTTCTGCCAGGGCAATTTTTTTCCAGTTGGCAGACAAATCAGATGCAGCGACATTTTGTATAAACAGGTTGCATTTACGGATATTGGTGTATTGTCCCCACACATTCGGTGCATTGCTTGCGGTATAGAGACCGGGGCCATAAATATTTGTGCTTACTCTACCGGCCTGGCCATTAAGTGAGTTATCAGAAAAATTATCCCATGGATCACTGGTTTCCATGGACGGTATCGCGGCATAGATGTTATTCAAAAACAATCCTGCATTTTCGGTGTTTGACCAAAGTGTGGCATCAGTCACCTGGTCTTTCGGTGTTACTTCCAGGAACTTTTTACAGGAAGAAAATGAGACTGAAAAGACCAACAGTACTATAGCACTGTAAAATTTTATTTTCAATGATTTAATATTCATGACCAGTTGTTTTAGCAATAATTAAAAAGTGACATTAGCTCCGACAGAAATTGCCTTTTGATTAGGATAACCCCAGCTTCCGTTTGGTATCCATGAGTTATTTTGTCCAATTTCAGGATCATAATTGATCAGCTTGGTCCAGGTAAAAATGTTCTGACCTGAAAGGAAAATCCTGGCACTCTGAATCCTTACTTTTTGCATAACGGCTGAAGGAATTGTGTAAGAAAGAGTGGCACTTTTCAAACGCAGGTAGCTTGCATCACCAACCCAGAAAGACGAAACCTGTGAGTTGTTCACTGTTGGTGAAGATGTAAGTCTTGGATATGGTGCGTTTGTATTCTGAGGCGTCCAGTAATCAAAGTTCTGTCTGTAAGGAAGCATTGTTTCCCAGAACGGCATCACTGCTGAACCATGATAATACCAGCTTGCTTTGGCAGCACCCTGGAACAAAAGATCTAACCCAATTCCTTTGTAACGAATTGATGGAGAAAATCCATAGATGATGCGTGGTGCTGCAACGGGCTCGCCTATAACAGTGAGATCATTGTCATTGATTTTGCCATCGCCGTTCATGTCATTATAACGAATGTCGCCAGGCTGAACTGCGCCCCATGGCTGTGTAGCAATGCCCGATTTAAGACCGCCGCCCGATTCAAAATCACTAGCCTGGAAATAGCCAAGCGATTGGTATCCAAACTGCGTTCCCAGCGATCTTCCCGTGATTCTGCGATTAGGATTGTTTTTAGTAGTTGGCCCTTCAAAAACCTGGAGCAGTTTATTTTTTGCATAGGTCATTGTAGCGCCCAATGATACCTGGAGATCTTTTGTAAAGTTATAATTAGAAGTTGCAGAAAAATCGAAACCGCGGTTCTCCATGATTCCGTCATTGACCTGGCTTAACCCAATACCGTATTCTGAAGGCACAATCACATCAGGATTGACCAGCATGTTTGAACGTTTTTCATAGAAATAATCTATTTCAAAATTGAACAGACCATTCCATAAATTTACTTCAAGACCTACATCAGTTTTCTTTGCACGTTCCCAGGTAATATTTGGATTTGGTTCTGCCCTTGCAGTGATCCCCTGCACAGCATTTCCACCCAACACATAGTTAGTGCCCAATACATTATATGTATTCATATACTGGAACGGACTACCTGCAAGTGCACCTACCTCGCCATAGGATGCTCTTAACTTCAGATTGTTTAACCAGCTGAACCTATTCTTCATAAATTTTTCTTCAGATAAGCGCCAGCCTGCTGAGAATGCAGGGAAAAAGCCAAACCTATCATCCGGAGCGAAGTAATAACTGCCGTCGTATCGACCACTCGCTTCGATCATGTATTTTTTATCGAAATCATAAGCCACACGATATACCAGGCCCATCTGGCGGGCAAGCGTTGAAGCGCCACCTGTACTCATATCTGCCTGGCTGGAGCTACCCATGTTTATCTCGTCGATAGCAAGGTTAAAATTTCTTCTTGATGCAGCCAGACTAACAAGGGAATTGCTTTTTGCTTCAAACAGTCCAAGCACGCTGAGTCCATGCCTTCCGAAAGTACGATCATAGTTGAGCCCTGCCTGGTATGTAAGCTGGTGCGCATTATCAGTACTCTGGGAAAGAGATGGTTTTGTTTGTCCCCAGATTCCGTCGTTGATAGTATATGGAGTTGTGGATTTGTCAAGACTTGCTTTGTGCACCGGCAATGTCCAGTTTTTTATCATTGCATAAGAAGGATCGTAGGCAACTGTTCCCTTAGCTTTCAATCCCGGGACAAACGGAATGATTTGCTCAATAGAGATCTGCGAATAAAGTGAAGTATTATTATTGTTTTGATAACCGCTGTTGAAAAGGCTACCGGTGAGGAATGTTCCCGGCATACCGTTACTGAATCTGAGTGGCCCATATAACGGATGCAAATAACCGATCAGTTCAAAGATACGTCCTGTAGAGACTGCGGGGTACTGATCTTTCTGATTCCTGCCGTTAATGTTTATAGCAACCGTTGTGGTTTTGGTAACCTGCGCATCAAGACTAAGTGTTAAATTATATCTTCTTGAGTTGGTAGCGGGCCACATACCTTCCTGGAATTGATAACCAAGACCGGCATAATATTTTACTTTTTCGCCGCCACCAGTTACTTCTATATTGTGATTGGTAAGAATTGCGTTCTTGTTGGTTATATCGCCCCAGATATCTTTGAAAGTTGGATAAGCATCGGGGTCTGAGCCATCCTGGAACTTGCGGAGATCTTCTGCAGAATAAGGTTGAGAAACGCCTTCATTAACTGCTGCTGCATTTCTGAGCGTTGCATATTCAAATGAGTTTACAAAATCGGGCAACACTACCGGATTCTGAAAGCCGACATATCCATTATAGGTAAGTGTTGGTGCACCCGATTTACCTTTTTTTGTTGTCACTAAGATAACGCCATTAGCGCCGGCAACTCCATAAGGCGCCACTGCGGCCGCATCCTTCAAAACGGAAAACGATTCTATAGAATTTGGATCAAGTTGTTGAAAGCTTCTTGGAATACCATCAACTATCACCAGTGGTTGATTAGCGCCTGTTGATGAGATCCCCCGTATAAAGATGCTTGATCCGTCTCTTCCGGGTTCGCCAGAACCTTGTTTTACAATCACCCCTGAAACCCGGCCTCCGAGGCCATTGCTAAGATTTGAAATTGGAAGTGATGCAATTTCTTTTCCTTTTAACGTTGATACAGCCGCCGTAACTGATGTTTTTCTTTTGACCCCGTAACCGATAACCACAACATCATTAAGTGTACCCGAAACCGAAGTCTGAAGCACGATATCGAAAGCTTTCTGCGCACCCACTTTGATGACTTGCTCACTAAAACCTTCGTGAGAAACTACAAGCGTTTGACCTGACGTGACTTCGATAGAGAAAACCCCTTTCTCGTCGGTTTGTGTACCAAGTTGGGTTTCTTTTACAATTACAGAAACATTGGGCAGCGGACCCGTTGCATCACTTACCTTACCGGTAACAGTAGATGCTGCCTGGCCAAAAAGGTCAGCTGCAAAAAGAAGGAACACGCCTTGCAGCAGAAAGATTTTTGCGCGAAATAAGAGTTTTAGTGATTTTAAGTTCATAGCTTCTTTGTTTTGGTTGTATGAGTGGCAGTTAAGCAGTGAAAAACTAACATTCCAAAACTATTAGTTAGGCGGACAGGTTTAGTACACAATCTTGCTCATTCTTTATCCTATTTTGTATTTCTTGGATTTACAGGTGGTCGTACGTTTAGAAAAACGCTGGTATAAAATCATCTAAAAATAGTTTTACCTTATATTTAGAATATGAAACCGCATTTTAAACCGATACCATCGGAGTCGAAATTATTTAAGGTTGAGTTTCAGGAAACCAGTAAAGAGTTTTATTATCCCTGGCATTATCATCCTGAATTGGAGCTGGCTTTTATACTTAGTGGAAAAGGAGTGAGGTATGTTGGTAACTCAATTGAGAATTTTTACGCAGATGATCTTGTGTTGCTTGGTTCGAATTTACCACACTCCTGGCAGAGCACTAACAAGGATGAGCCTGTGACTGCTATCGTGATTTATTTGAAGGAGGAGTTTTTTGATCCGACCTGGGTACAGAGCATTGAGTTCGAATCCATCAGGAAGCTGCTGACCAATATGAGTAAAGGTATCAAGGTTGACGACAATGTTGCGCGGGGATTGAAAAGCAGCTTTTTTGCTTTGTTAAAGGCATCACCTTTTGAGAAACTGATGATCCTGTTGCAGATACTGCAGGATCTTTCATATAATATGTCAGCCAGGTATTTATGCGAGCAAGGTTTTGCCTGCGATTTGAATTATACGGATAAGGGCCGGATAAACATGGTATATGATTATATACAACAAAATTATCTGAAGCAAATTACACTTGCCGATATTGCGTCCAGGCTTAATATGAGTGAAGAATATTTTTCAAGATTCTTCAGCAAAACAATGAAAAAACCTTTTTTCGAATTTCTGAATGAGTTTAAAATAAATAAGGCCTGCAAGTTGTTACTTGAAACCGACAAACAAGTTAGCGAGGTGTGTTACCAGGCAGGCTTTGAAAGCATTCCGTTTTTTTACCGTCAGTTTAAAAAGTTTAAGAACTGCCAGCCAAAAAATTACCGGCAGAATTATCAGCAGGTGTCTGTGTTAGAAGTGGTGGAGTAAAAAATGCAGTTACAGCTAAAAAAATACACCGTCATATTATGACTATTTAGCGACATGCATAAAGTATAGACCATCCCGTTTATTTACGATTATTGTATCCGATCCCAACATTCGTTCTGCAGGCCTGCGATACGCTGCATCATAATCGCGCGAACGGGTTCTATAATTCGGCTTAGGTTTTCTACCGAGAAGGAAAGCAAGAAAAACAAACAATAATAAATGCTGGATAATCATCGTAGTAGGTTTAGCTTGTTAATTGGTGTTGTTAATTGTAGACTTGTTAATTGTTATTGTTTATTGTAGAGGTGCTCATAAACCGCGAACAACTTCCAGAACTGCTTTTCTTCCTTAAACTCAAATGAATATTTCTTAAAATCATTCAACACCAACTCTATAACGCTGCCGGACAACCGATACTGCCCGATCATGATTTCTGAAGCGCCCGTAAAAAAGCCAGCCTTCCCATCACACAAATGCACATTCTCACGAGTAAGTTCTTCAAACACCAACACATCATTCATCCGGTAATCCGGCAAAGCCTGGTGATGCGGGATATTGTTATTAAAAGAGAGCGCAAGCAGGTTATTGCTACTGGTTTCGGGCAAAACGAGTTTTGGAAAAGAAGCCCAGTCATTAAAGGCTAACTCCTTATGACTACAACGCATATATATCGCATCACTTATAAAAGGCACCTCGCGAAGCTGCAGGTTGGTGATCCGGTTTTCGTCGGTTAACAGGGAATCGCCATTGTATTGCAGAATCTCATTTACTGTCAAAACCTCGGATACAAATTTATTTAGCGGAATGCTAAAATAATTTGCAATTTTGATTACAGATTCCAGTTTTGGTTCCGCGCGACTTTCCTCGTAAGACGAGATATTTCCCCTGGTTAATTCAAAAAGATCCGCAAATGCTTGCTGGCTCAGGTTTTTGGCGGTCCTTATTTTTTTTATGTTGGTTCCGATTTTGAGCATAGATCAAATATAAAGCAAAATATTTTAACAAATATGCAAATATTTTTTGCATTTTAACAAAATATTTTTTAGCTTTATCAGACAAACAAAAGCCAAATGATGGATTTCATGTCCACAATTCAAGATTTCGCCACCAGCTCCGGTTGCCGCATCGTTTACAAAAATGAAAAAGACGGCATCCTGAAAATCGACAACGAGGAGGATGGCATTCATAACCTGATCATCGGTATCGCACCCCCTATCCTGATCATGGAACATTTCCTGTTTTCGTTTAAAAAAGATAATGTCGGCATGTTCAAACAACTGCTCCAGAAAAACCGCGACATGATCCACGGTGCCTTTGTAATAAACGAAGAAGGAAACAAGGTGCTTTTCAGGTACACGATGCAGATTGACAATATCGATCTCAACGAATTTGATGGAGCCATCAATTCACTCGGGCTCCTGCTCAGCGAATACTATCAACAAATCATCAGCTTTTCAAAACTGTAATGTTATGAACCTATTTAAAAGAATTTTCAGGATCGGACAGGCAGAAATTCATGCTGCTGTCGAAAAAATGGAAGACCCCATTAAGATGACCGAACAAGGCCTGCGCGAACTCCGCGACGACCTCGCCGAAGCCACCGAAGCATATGCCAAAGTGAAAGCCCTCGCTATCCGGACGGAAAATGACGAAGCCACCTGCCAGAAAGAATCATTGAATTATGCCGAAAAAGCCATCCTGATTATGCAGAAGGCTCAAAAAGGTGACGTCGAGCTCAATAAAGCCGAACAACTGGCCCGCGAAGCACTTTCTTTACGTCGCAGATATTATGCTGATGCCGAGGACCTGCGTTCACAGGCGCTCACGCATCACCAGAGTTCGCAGGACATGCTCAGGAACATCGAGATCCTGAAAGAAAACATGGGCAAATGGGAAAAAGAACTGAAAACCCTCAAGGCACGTGTAAAAGTGAGCAAGGCAACACAACAGGTGAATAAACAACTGGCTCAACTCGATACCAACGGCACCATCGCGATGCTGGAACGTATGAAAGACAAAGTCGAAGACCAGGAAGCACTGTCAAAAGCCTATGGAGAAATCGCTCATTCAAAAAACGATCTTAAAGACGAATTAAACAAGATTTTGAAAGATGATACGTTATCCATCGAATCAGACCTGATCGCCATTAAAAACAAATTAGGCATGGGTCAAAACCCGGAAAATTAGAAAAACAGTTATTACCTTATGCCCTTGGCCAATCACTTGGACAAACATTTACCGATCACTTAGTCAAACATTTGCCGATTACTTAGACAACAACATTAACCTTAACCTGTCATGTCAGACTTCTTTAACCTCCTGTTTCACCCGCTTTCAAATGGCATAATGACCGTACTAACGGGCATCACTGCACTATACTGGGTGTTTACCCTTATAGCCGGTGATTTCCTGGGCGACCTTGACTTTGCACCGGAGGTTGATACCGGTGTTGATGTTAGTCCTGATACCGATGTTGATGTGGATGGTGAAGTCAGCGCTGAGCAAGGATGGTTTTCAAAAGCGATGGACTATGTGAATGTCGGCAAAGTGCCATTCATGGTAGTATATTCAACCTTTAAATTTATCGCCTGGATTATCACCCTCGTTAGTTCTGTGTTTCTCGGAATGGCAAGCTGGGGCTGGAAATCAGCCCTGATCTTAATACCTGTTTTCGCTCTCGCGTTTTTTGTAACCCGTTTTGTTACCAAACCATTAGTAAAAGTTTATAAAGCCATGGGATATAACGGAGATGAATCACTGGACCTTCTGGGACGCATAGCAAAAATGCGCTCCTCAGTAACCGGCGACAAGATCGGCGCCGCAGAACTTGTAATCAACAATGACGTGATCCGCCTAAACGTAAAATCCAAATCCGGCGATACAATCAATTACAACGCCGACGTTATGATCGCTGATGAATCAAAAGATGGGAGGTTTTATTATGTGGTTCCCGAAATAACCCTAAATAACATCGTATAACCCATGATTTCCCTCTACAATTGATATCCTTTTAACCATAATCACGTCTAATTCCTATCATCATCGCATAATTATATTTTTTCATTCAACCTTATCCCAAATAAAACACAAACTCATCCTCAAAGAACTCATAACTCACTCATCACTCCTAACTCATAACTCATAACTAAACACTCACCCTCTTAACTCTTAACCATGCTAGAATCTCTTGGCGGAATCACTCTCCTCATCGTTGGTGGTATCGCGTTTTTACTCTTCATTTTACTTGCTGCCTTTGCCAGCTTCTATAAAAAGATCCCGCAAGGCAAGGCCATCGTGAGAACCGGTGTTGGCGGTGGTAAAGTAGCATTTAACCAGGGTATGTATGTGATCCCGATTCTTCATAAAATGGAGATCATGGACATCTCTGTTAAGAAGTTACAAATCGACCGCCTGGAATTCGAAGGACTGATATGCAAGGATAATATCCGGGCAGACATCAAGGTCGCGTTTTTCGTTCGCGTAAATAAAAATGTGGAAGACGTATTAAACGTTGCACAGATCATCGGCACCGAACGTGCTTCTGATACGGATACGCTGACCAATTTGTTTGAAGCAAAGTTCTCAGAAGCCTTGAAAACAGTTGGTAAGAAGTTTGATTTTATCTCCTTGTATGAAGCCCGTCGTGAATTCAGGGACGAGATACTAGGTATCATTGGTACAGATCTGAATGGTTATATCCTGGACGACTGTGCCATTGACTATCTCGAACAAACTGAAATGAAGTTCCTCAGCCCCGGTAATATCCTTGATTCACAGGGTATCCGCAAGATTACTGAACTCACTGCCGCACAGAATATCCACGCAAACCTGATCCGTCGTGATGAGGAAAAGGTGATCAAAAAACAAAACGTGGAGGCACGTGAAGCCATTCTTGAACTGGAAAGACAACAAGCCGAAAAAGAAGAAAAACAAAAACGTGAGATTGATAATGTAAAGTCACGCGAACAGGCAGAGATCCTGAAGGTTCGTGAAGAAGAAAGACTGAAATCAGAAACAGTGCGGATAAAGACCGATGAAAGCCTGGCCATACAGGAAGAAAACAAACTTCGCCAGATCATCATTGCTGCAAAAAATAAAGAACGTACAAATGCGGTTGAAACGGAAAGAGTAGAGAAAGATCGTGCATTGGAAGCAACCGAAAGAGAAAAAATCGTAACCCTTGCCCAGATCGAGCGCGACCGTAATATTGAAGTTGAAAAGAAGAACATCCAGGATGTGATCCGCGAAAGGGTTAAGCTTGAAAAAGGCGTGGTGGAAGAACAACAGAATATGAAAGACATCGAATCTTTCCGTGAAGTTGAACGCCAGAAAAGTGTGGGTATTACCAATGCTACACGCATGGCTGAAGAAAAACTGATCTATACTGTTAAAGCTGCTGAAGCTGATAAAAAAGCCGCTGAAGAACGCGGTAAACAAACCATCATTGATGCTGAAGCGAAAAAAGAAGCTTCAGTTAAGGAAGCCGAAGCCCGTAAGATACTGGCTGAAGCCCAGGCTCGTGAAGATGCAACGCTTGGTTTGTCTGAAGCTGAAGTAATGATTGCAAAGGCTGAAGCTTCCGAGCGCCAGGGTACGGCCGATGCCGGTATCGTTGAAAAAATGGCCGATGCACGTCGTAAGCAAGGTCTTGCTGAGGCTGAGGTCACCAGGGAAAAAGCTTTTGCTGAAGCTGCGGGTATTGAACATAAGGCTGAAGCGATGAAAAAGCTGGATGGTGTTGGTAAGGATCACGAAGAGTTCAAGTTGTTATTGGCGAAGGATCGCGACATTGCACTTGCTGGTATCAACATACATAAAGATATCGCTATGGCCCAGGCTGGCGTTTTGGGCGAGGCGCTTAAGAGTGCGAGGATCGATATCGTTGGTGGTGAGACCATGTTCTTCCAGAATATTGTTAACCAGATCTCAAATGCCAGGGGCTTCGATCGTTTGATCAATGAAAGCGAACATGCTACTGATATCAAAAACGCTTTGATAGGTGATGGCAATGGTAACGGGGACGGGAAATTGCTGGAACGTATCCGCTCCTTTGCTTCAAAATACAATATCTCGACCAATGATCTGAAGAACCTGACTATCTCTGCAGTGTTGATGAAGATGCAGGCGAATAGTTCGGACACCGATCTGCCGGCGATCATGGATCTTGGAAAATTGGCGCAGAGTCTTGGTTTGTCGAATAAAAAGTTGGGTGCATAAGAGATTCTAAATAGTAACAGTAGCTGCAGCTTTTTATGAGTGCAGCTACTGTTTAGTTTGTTCTATAATTTTTGCGGATTCAATAAGGTCATTCAGGATTTATAAGATCATTCAATTGTATCATTCAATGAATTATTCAGGATTCAACAAGACCGTTCAATAGTAACATTCAATAAATCATTCATTCCAAAAAAAATCATCTGGCATCGTTTTTTAATGAATCAATATTGAATCCGCCAATCACGGATTTATATCAATTTCCTTATCTCGGTTTAATATGGCAGTAACAGAGCAAAAGACGGGATCTGCACTTGATTCCGGAACTTACGAGATTATCCGGAACAGGCTGAACGAGCAGCGCATCGAACTTGCCGCGAGACTGGCCAAGCTAAATGTAGCCAGGCATGAGGTATTCAGTTCTGATGGATTTGAGCTGATCGCTAACCAAAGGATCACAACTGAAAATCATGGGGAATCGCGGGGCATTATTGCCCTGGGCGATCTTTGTATATTCGGGTACAATGTGCAGTTTGGTCTGAAGGAAGATATCAAGCTGAGCGATGTGTTCAGTATCTATAAGTTCGCCAATGATCATTTTGAACCGCAGCCTTTAACGCTGATTGATGATGCAGCTTTTGTTACTGACTTTACCAATCTCTATAAATATTACCGCGATTCATTGTTCGCCAGGTTTTTCCAAAGCGGGAACTACCTGTATATGATTTTTCAGACCGGGAAAACGGTCGATGATCGAAAGGCGTTTAAATGGCTGATCAAAAACAACCAGCTTACTTACGTAGATGACCGGTCTATCCATGAGGTGCAACGCGCACCACAGCATGATTTCCGTTGGATCAAAACAAATTTGGAAGATCGTCGCCTGGGTGCTTACCCGCATATCTCGATTCTCGACAAGGTGTTTATTGAAGCCATTGGAGGTGATATAACCTTTAAAGTTGAAAACAATACCGCATCCGGTCGCGGTATCTATCATGAACCGGTGTTGAACAAGGATCAGCAGCTCGATGATGCCGAATATTATTATGCTGATCTTGGTAACCTGGTGGCGTTGAAGATAAAGCCTTACCAGGAAGAGGCGCGTTCCTATATATTTAATGCACGCACCCGGGAAGTGAAGCCAATCAAAATGTTGCTTGATGCGGGTATTTTGTTGCCGGATAACCAGGGTGTAATCTTTCCAAACGGATATTATCTCCAGAACGGCGATTATAAATTGTTTGAATCCGATCTGACTGGCCTCGAATTTATCCGCAGTGTGGCTTCCCCGAATGGTGAAGACATCCTTTACATATTTTACCAGGTTCGGAGTAACACTTATGTGCTGATGTCTTATAACATCATTGTACAGCAGGTTGAAACCCCGATCATCTGTAATGGCTTTACAGTTTTTAATGATGGCAAGCTCATTTATTTCCGGACCGAAGCAGAAGCTGTGCGTCATCACCAGGTGCAGATCTGGCAAACACCTTATACAGCTGTGTTGAAGGAAAACGATGGCATGCACGACAATGTGCTGTATAAGATCGGGAACAAGGATATTGTGAGTGCGATGTCTGAGAGCCAGGAGATCATCCAGTTGTTGAGCAAGGAGGATTCTTATTCGCGGCTTTATGAAGACATCCAGAAAAAAGCGAATGATGTTATCGATTCTTATTTCTGGATACGTGATCCGGCGACTTTTGATTTAGCTACACCGTTGTCTTCGATAAAAGACATTGCGAATACCGCTATTGATGAATTTGCAAAAGTGCAGGCACAGCGCCAACATGCACGCGAGACATTGGCGACAATGCAGAAACGCGTTGATCAGCTGGTGATTGATATCAAGAACAATGTGGTGACCTCCCTTGATCAACTGGTGCAGATGCTTGCAAACACCCGCAACATGCAGGGTGCGGTGATTGATCTGCGAAACGTAAAATATGTTGCGCTCGATAAGGTTGAGGAACTGCAGAAAGTGCTCGATGGTTATAACACGACACTTTCCCAAGACACCATAAACTTTTTGCTAAAAGACAAGGCACTGGAACCATACGAGCAGAAGGTTGTCGCCCAAAAGGCAGCTGTTACCGGTGTTACCAAGGCCATTGATGCTTTAGCCATAGAAGCCGCGGTAAAAGGTATTGCGGGCGAACTGGAGATGTTGATTGATATCCTGAACAGCCTGAAAATAGAAGACACAACGCAGAGCACTCGAATCATTGAAAAGATCTCCCTGATCTTTGCATCGCTGAACGAGGTGAAGGCCGACCTGGCCCGAACGCTGAACTCATTGCGAAGCAAGGAAGCAACCGGCGAGTTCTACGCACAACTAACTTTACTTGAACAGGGCATAGTTTCCTTCCTTGATCTCTCTACCTCTCCTGAAAAATGCGAGGATTATTTCACCAAGGTGAGTGTGCAGGTGGAAGAGCTTGAAAGCAAGTTTGCTGATTTTTCTGATTTTGTTTTGAAGATTGCAGATAAGCGTGACGAAGTGATCAAGGCCTTTAATGGCAAGAAGGAAATGTTGATCGCGCAGATCAACAAACGTTCTGCTTCATTGGAACAAATCGGATTACGTGTTCTGAAGAACGTCGAAAACAAGGCGCGATCGTTTGATAGCAAGGAAAGCATATATGCGTTTTTCTCAGCTGATTTAATGATTGGCAAAATACGCGGTCTTGTCGCTGACCTTGCTGCGCTGGGCGATGTTGCAAAAGCCGAAAATCTTGAGAACTTATTAAAGGTTGCACAGGAAGATGCACTTCGCAACTTAAAAGACAAGACCGATTTGTTCGTGGATGGCCAGAACATCATTGCACTAGGTGATTATAAGTTCGTAGTGAATAAACAGGTGCTTGACTTAAGCATAGTCCGGAGAGATGAGAAGCTGTTTTTCCATTTGATCGGTACGAGTTTTTATAAGGAGGTTAAAGCCGAGGCATTATATCAATATCGTTTTATCTGGGAGCAGGAGTTGATTTCGGAGAACACGTCGGTATACCGTGGTGAATATCTGGCATACCAGGCTTATCAGGCTTATGAAAATTCCTTGACAGGCGTGGCATCTACTATTCACCGAAGTACAGATGCCGCAGTTGTTACAAATGGTACAGGTGGTGCCAATGACACTTCAGGTACTGCGGGCACTGCAGGGACTGCAGGGACTGCAGGCGCTATCGGTACTGCAGGTCAAAATAATTTTGATCATATCAGCTATATCAATGACAAAGTCGAGCGTGATTACGCAGCCGCTTATTTAAAAGGTGTTCATAATACTGATGCGATCCTGATATTTGAGCAACTTCGTTCTCTTCGGGAAGGCCTGGGTATCCTGAATTATCCGCCTTCAGTTCGCGTAGCCGCCCAGCTATTTTGGTTACAGATAGATGAAGCAGCTACAAATAAATTGTCGCAGTTAATATCTGCAGCTCATTCTATTGAGAAAAGTTTTCCAGGAAGCAGGCAGTCCGCTTATGTGGTAAATGAGATTGTAAATAAGTACAGGCTTTATGTAGGTCTTAACACTGGCGACACTACCAGCGCTTCAAATAACACAAACGGAAGCAATTCTGCAAGCACTTCCATTACATCCAACACCGTTAATGCCATTTCTACTAATACACATAATGGTAATGGCAAAAATACGTTCAATGCTTCAAATACTGCAGGTGCCATAGGGCTTGCCGGAGTTGCCGGAGTTACCGGCGCTCACGGAGCTAACGGAGCTAACGATACATACGTCATTGCACACATTAATGATGTTGCACAATATCTTTATGAGGAATTTGCATCAAACCTAAGTTTCACTGCCAGTGAGCAGGCCATCCACATCAAAAAAGGATTTAATGAATTCCTCCAAGCGCAAAAACGTTTTGATGTTTTTGCAAAGGATACAGAAAATGCAGGATTCAGTGTTGAAGACCGGTTCCAGATTATAAAGAATTGGCTGCAGGCATTTTTGCAGCAAGGCGGGTATGATGCAACCTATATTGATGAAGCCGCCTGTCTACTTCTATTCAAGAGCCATCCTTATAAAGAGCGCGCCACTTCAGACTCAAGCCAGATTAATGGATTGAAGGGCACGCATGCTGTCATTTCAGGGCAGCAATACAACCTGAACTTCCATTCTTTCCTTTCAAAGATGGAGAACTACACCTCGACCGTTGTTCCCGCTTTTGAAGCCTTCAACAAAGTCAAGAGCGACCTTACAAAAAGCTACAAACATGCTTTGAAGATCGGTGAGTTTGAACCGCGCGTCTTGAGTTCATTTGTACGAAACCGCCTGATCAATGAAATATATTTTCCTTTGATCGGTTCAAATCTCGCAAAGCAGATCGGTGCAGCTGGTGATGATAAACGCACAGCCCGTATGGGTATGCTACTCCTGATCTCCCCTCCAGGTTATGGTAAAACCACCTTGATGGAGTACCTCTCCAAAACGATGGGTCTGCATTTCGTGAAAATCAATGGGCCAAGCATTGGTCATCGTATCACATCTATCGATCCCGTCGAAGCAACCACTTCCGGTGCCCGTGAAGAACTCAAAAAGATCAACCTGGCTTTTGAGATGGCCGATAACGTTATGCTTTACCTGGATGATATCCAGCATTGCAGTCCCGAGTTCCTGCAAAAGTTTATCTCCCTGGCCGATGGTCAGCGCAAGATGGATGGTATCTTCGAAGGTGATAGCAAGACTTATGATTTGCGCGGAAAACGTTTTTGCGTGGTAATGGCGGGTAACCCCTACACAGAAAGCGGTGAGCAATTCAAGATTCCCGACATGCTTGCAAACCGGGCTGATGTTTATAACCTTGGTGATGTAATTGGCACTTCCGATCATCTATTCAACCTTAGCTTAATTGAAAACGCCGTTGCCGAAAACCGTTACCTGCAAAAAATCTCAAACCGAAGCTTTGAGGATCTTCATAAACTCATCAACTACATTGAAACATCCGCGGAAATGCTGCCCGCTCTTGAAGGCAATTACCAGGGCCAGGAAGTCGATGATGCGCTCGCTGTTCTTCGGTCCATCTTAATGATTCGCGACATTGTGATCCGCGTGAACCAGCAATACATCGCAAGCGCTGCCATGAAAGATGCTTATCGCACAGAGCCCTCTTTTAAATTGCAGGGGTCTTATCGGAACATGAACAAGATGGTCGGCAAAGTTGTACCATTGATGAACATCGAAGAGGTTCGAACACTGATCCTCTCCCACTACGAAAGTGAATCACAAACATTAACCTCGGATGCTGAGGCAAACCTGCTTAAGCTAAAAGAACTTGGCGGTTATATTACCGCACCTGAACTCGAACGCTGGGAACAAATCAAAACAGTTTTTCGAAAGAACAACAAGTTTGGGGGGTTGGATCAGAATGATACTTCTGGTCAAATGCTTATTCAATTGAGTAGCTTTAACGAGCATTTGGAAGCTATTGCGAAGGCGATTAGCAACGGCACATAAACACTAAACAGAAAAATAGACTGATCGCGGAAGCAAATGCATGACATCAAATAAATTTTTACAATCTGGTAGTTGACTATGAAAAGATGCCTCTTATACCAAAAATGATGAATATGACCTAAATGAAAAATCGCTATCCCGCCGCAAATATGCGAAAGATAATCGTCCCTCTTTGTGATTATATAGCGTTGTCCTTGCCTTCGACCATGATTATTTTTCAACAAATGACACAGAATTTTGATCGCTTGATTAAATATCAGGGGCAGCGTGTATAAAAAGTATTTTTCCGAATACCGCTGTTTGCAAAGTAGGATTTATCTGATTGAAAAAAATCCGACCCTCTGTATCCAAAAAAGAGCCAGGTTTCTGAGACATCCGCCACTGATCAAATGACTGCAATGGATGCAACGCTCTGCCAGCTTCTTGAAACGTTTGAGAATTTAGAAGAGCATAGCAATAGGTTCTGATTAATAATGATCTATCAGGAGTTTGGGTTCTTATACTTACTACAAAGACTTTTATCACTGATTAGACATTGCAAAGCCCTATGCAATATATGATTATCTAAATATCGGCAGTATTGATAATAAAATTATTTAAAATGGCAGAATATTATAAAGGAAAAACTATCGATCTTGATGATAACTTTATCAAAATCGAAGGGGAACGATATCCATATATAAAAGAACATGGGGAATACTATTATGATTATGCTCATGCAGACGGTAAAAAGGATTTTTGTAAAGGCTTACATGGAATAACCCTCAACAATTTAGGAATTGAGATCATTAAAAATCATCCCACAAAATGTTTGTTTGCAAAAAAGCGACGCAAGCACATCAAGGAACTAGCACGAGGTGTGCAATCGTGGAACGAATGGCGGGTAAACCATCCTCATATCAGACCAATTCTATATGAGCTAAACTTTGACAAAATTAAAGAAAAAAACCAGGGCATTAAATCCAACGGGTTACAAGGCATTAATTTTAGCAATGCAAATCTCATTCAATCCAATCTAGTGGGTGTTGATCTTACAAAGGCAAACTTTCATGAGGCAAACCTTGGAGAGGCAAAACTTATGAAAGCAACTCTAGTAGAAGCAAATTTCTGCAGAACGGATTTTTACAAAACTAAGCTTTGGGGAGCAAATCTTTCAGGAGCAAACCTTCAAGGAAGCCAAATCGCTGGGACGGAGTTTACGAAAGACCAGGACCAGAAAACTCAAATCAAAAATTGCAAGGTTTACGGGAGCTCAGCCTGGGATATAAAAGATTTGGATCAAGCAGATCAGAAAGAACTAAAGATAGTTTACAAAATGAGTGAAAATGAGGAGTTAACCACTTTATCTGTGGATGATCTAAGTATGGCACAATTTCTTTTTTTTATCTTAAATAATAAAAACCTCACTAATGTTTTTAAATCTACCCATTCTTCAATTGTCTTAATATTGGGACGTTTTAGAGATGATAGAAAGGAGTTTTTGAACAATATTCGTGACAAACTTGCGAATAAAAAGATAAACGGGACAAAATACATTCCGATAATTTTTGATTTCGAAAAAAGTGAGAACCAAGACTTCACACAAGTCATTACTGTATTAGCGGGCATGTCCCGCTTTATCATTGCAGACCTAACAGATCCGTCATCAATTGCCCAGGAGTTACATGCTTTTGTTGGTGAATTTCAGATACCTGTTATTCCGATAATTGAGAGCTCTGAAAAAAGCAAAACGAAGCCGTTTAGCTTGTTCGTAGACTATTATAAATATGGATGGGTTCACTCGATCATAGAATATAGTTCAAAAGAAAATTTCTACTGTCATTTCGACAAACTCATTTGTGAGGCAGAAGCATTTTATACACAAACCAATAACAGGAAAAAAAATGTTTACAGCATTTCGATCGATAAACTATAGTATCGACTGGACAGTGATTGCTACTTTCATGAGACTTTTAACAACTATTGCATTAATAGGACATTTGAGTAAAAACTCTGAATAATAAATTAACCTGCCAGGTTGGATTTCTAGCACACTCGATTAATTTATCAGCCGGTGTGCGATTGTGTTTCTATCTTGCGTTTGACTGCTTCCAGTGATTCCATTTTTTCTTCTTTGAGCAACATCTCTTTGGGATTAAGCTTTCTTATTAACCCAACGATCGAACTTAAATAGCTGGTAAAAGAATCCCTGGAATTCTCATCGCCTTCCTTTTTCCACGCCCCTTCGAAATTATTTATAATTAGTGTTGAAAATTTGTCTATCTCCTCTGCGTTGCTGGCTAATAACAGAAGGGCAATGTAATGGGAAGAACCTGCTGTTTTTTTGGAAAAATTAGGTTCTTGCAAATCGGATTTTTTTGCGTAGTCCAGCGCTTTCTTGTCCAGCTCTTCCCTTTTTCCAGGTATTTTGAGGAAATCATCGCCGTCGCCGTAACCATCAAGTAATATGGCAAAATGCAGCCAGTTAAAATAAGGATAAGACTCGATATAACCAGTTGTTTTTAGCCCATGCTGGTAAGCCAGGTGATAATACCTGGCGGCTTCAATCAGGTGAGCGATATCGTCGTTACTGATTTCAGAAAAACGACGGTAACTGGCTGCAATCAGGCTATATCTTTCCAGGGTGTTTCCGTTCAACTTTTTTAATCCCTCAATAGCATTATCAAATATTTTTGACGCGTCCTCACTATTTATTTTTTTATTCTTCCATTGATCTATTGCAAAACGGATTTTTACATTGTAGTACTGTTCGAGGGATTTAACAGTATAGACAGCGTTTTCAAGATCAAAAATTTGTTCGTAGTACTTGATGGCATCTTGGTAGAAGCCAATCGTTCTGTAGGCAGATGCAATCTTTTCCATTATTGTCGCATTCTGGCGCCACGAAAAATACAGGCCATCAATGATGTCTTCAATTTTTTTCTGCCATTCTTTTTTTTCTTTTCTTTTTAATCCGCTGGTCATCTCTCCAATCAGATTATCCATTTCAGCAATGACTTCAATGGGGGACACAAAATTGTATTTTAATTTCCTTATACTGCTGCTATTCTTGAAAGCATAAAAAGGGTCTCCGTAGCATTGATAAGCGCCCCAGGTATTGGTAAGTGGGTGTTTGCTGTAGGTTTTCGAACGTGCTTCCCTTACGGAATCACCGAAATTATAACCTTCAAACATGTATTTATAAAAGCATGAAGAAAATGTTTTTGCGGCTGAATCGTCAATTTCCCAGCCGGTAACAATCGCAGCTTTTACGCCCATCTGGATTAATTGAGTACCCACACTCGCAGCCAGTCGGTACTTCTGTTGCATCTGTTCTGCAATGGCAGGGTCGTACTTATCAGATGAGCAACAGTTAATAAATACAAATTCAGGTACAACCCTTATCTGGTCAAAATCACCGGCAGTAAAAATGATTTCCTTGCCAAATATGACGCCTGTAGCTTCTTCGGCGGTTTTGCCCACAATTCCATGTGAGGCTATGTGAATGATCTTATAACTCCTGGTTAACAATTTCTGTATAATGTAAATATCCTGTTCGGCTATGCTGGGTGTCGTTTCCAGCCCGTTGTCCAGTAAAATTTGCTGTACGGCCTTTGCTTCCATTTCTGCAGCAGGTAGAGAAGGGTATCTGCCATCAGTAAAAGGGTTGCCAATTACCAACGCCCGGTTACTACTGTTTATAATAATATTCTCACGTTGTTCACCAGATTTCAATTGGCGAACAATACCGGTATTTATCACCATTGGTTTATCTGATATGCCGTTAGCATCGTGGAGCAATTCCCAGGGGTAACGTGCAGTATGCTTATCTACAATAAGCACCAGGTTATGTAAACTGGAGCCAAAACCTTTAAAGTTATTGGGAATCAGCAATTCATACAAAGTTTGGGAAAATGCTTTGTCCCATTTAGAATGTTTTGAAAGTCTTTCCATGAGTGTATCTACTATCAACCTGTTAGCAGGTAATAGATTTTCATCCGCATGGGCCTTATCGGTGAGTGCGGTAAAGCGGATGGGTAAGGTATTTCCTGCAGGACTTTTTCTATTTTTCTCTGTATCGTCATCATCGTTTTTATTGGTATTGGTGAAATCATTTTTATCAGTCACGGTCACTTCCAGCCGGTGCCAGTTTTCCATTACGTTTTCATTTGCAATCCTGCTGAGTGCGCCTGATCCCAGGCGTATCTCTGGTGGCACAAAACGGAAATTATTAAACCCGTCCTGAACAAGCAGATCGCCAATGATCCTGCCCACCTGGACGGATTTGTGCTGGTATATTTCAACCACTTCAATGTGGTTGATTTTCTTATAATTAAACTTCGCGCTTTCACGCCTGCTCATCGTATCCAGCTTTTCATTTGCCTGCAGCACTGCCAGAAAAATTGTTTTTACGGAGGTAGTTATCCGCAAACCGGCAAAATCACTTCCGACAGTGAGCGCAGAAATACCAAACTCGACCACATCGTTTGGATCATTTTGTTTATTCTTCAATAATTCATTGAACCTGATAGCAAGTGTAAGAAACGCCTGTGTTAAAGAGACCAGGAGCCTGCCTTCTGTAAGTGCGCCAAACTCACCCAGGCCCACTACAACTCCTTCGCAGGTCATGGTGCCCTTTTTTTCTTTGTTGTCATCCAGGATAACAAGGTGCGTTCCGATTTCTCCAGGATAATTATTCATGAAATGATATTCGCTTAACCTGAAACCCAGGGCCTGGTCGAGGTACTTTTCTGCGTTTACAATCCCATCTCCTTTAAAATGGCCCACTACCACCGGATACTTCGAATGCACCAGGTCTCCATTCATAACGCTTACACCTATGGGATCTTTGGGGACCGATTTTCTGACGGGTTCTGTATTGCTAAGCAGATGATTTGTAAACTCAAACTCGCTGGGGATGGTAACATAATCACTGTCGGGCATTTGCTTTGGTCCCATAGGGCTCCGATTGACAGGCCTCTGTTTTGACAATGCCGGCGCATCGGTTTTGCCTCTAAGTAGCAAATCCCTGAAACCTTCAAATCCCTGTTCATATTGGGGAATACTACCGTGGTCTGTATTGACGTAATAAACATTTTCTGATTTTAATGCGTCCGGTATGGTGCTCCATAAAACCCTTCCGTCCCCTTCAGCGCTACCGATAAAAGAAATTCTGTTTTCCATTTTATCAATAGTATAACCTATCGGGGTATCGTCAGCCTGACCTGCAACATACCTGAATATTTCATTGTCGAATTCGGTATCTTTTATTATGTTAAAAAAATCCTCGGCCATTTTTAATTGTTCTGCGGACGGCACTGCGCCTGCATTGTTATTGGCTGAAACCATCTCTTTCCATAAAGCTTCACCAAATATGCGCGAATCGTTTTTGGGCAGTAGCTGCAACAAACCTGTGAAGTTCTTAAAAATCTCCAGCAGCTCAGTTTTGGAATGCACAAAATCAAGCAATGCCAGCTTTTTAATCACTGCGTCCTTTCCCAGGAGGAGTCTTATGATCGAATAAGATCCATCATTGGGCACACCAAGCATCAACACTTTTGTTTTTTTATTTACGGTGATTGTTTTCCAAAGATCGTTGTGTAGACTAATCATGGCTCTAAGAACCAGGCCACCCATTGAATGTGTAATAAAGTGAAATTCTTTGTTGGTTCTTTCATTACTGTCAAGCACCTGTTGAATATCCTCAGCCAACTTATTGCCAGCGTCAGCGAGATCGAGTCGCCAGTCGTACGGAAAAGGCTTTACATCAAAATCAGTATTCAGATAATTCATCAATTCACCATATACCTGCTGCTGCACTGCAGTGGGTTTAATACCGGCTTTACCGGCTTTGAGTTTGGAAATGGCCCCCGTTGCAATTCCAAGAAAATTGATCCACAATCTTTCATTCCTTGTATTGCCAACTTCATCAGTAATAGTAGATTCCAGCTCGGTGTTTGTAATGCCAGGTATGATATACACCAGGGGCTTTTTACCGGTTATACCACGTTCATGAAAAACTGAAATCGTTTTTGAAATGCCCAGACTCTGATAGCTGCTTCCGATCTTTGAAGGTTCGGTAAGAGCCTCAATCAATGCGTCCTGGCTGGAGGTATTGATAAAGTAATTAAAATGATTGACTGCTGGATCCTGTTCAAAATGTTCAAGAACATTGGTCTTTCTGTAAGTGCCTTTAAACATGGAATTGCTGTTTACTACCAGGTCATGCGCTTCACCAAAATAAAGGTTGGTGGACATTACCTGCAAGGTTTTTACAATACCACTCGCTTCCACATCGCCTGAAATAACAAATAATTGAGATTCTATTTCCCTGTTGGGATTATTTAGTAGCCTGATAAGCGGCGAACCGGGTATTTGCGCAGCAACTCCCGGAAATACATTGATATCCGTTCTTTCACGGACCACAGCCCTGGCAAAATCAAGGAATAGTCCCAGAGGCATACAGGCCGCTGCGCCAGGAATAAGTTTTATAAGGTTGCAAAATACATTTACGAGATTATCAAGCCGCGAGTCAATCAACACCGTTCCGGCCGAAGGGGCCGCTACCCTCACTATCTTGGGAACTGTGATATTTTTATTAGTTGCTGCATGATTAGCTGCTTCTACTTCCTTTTTTAGCGGCAGAAAATCCATGTTCGCATTGATGATTTTAAGTTCGGCGTCGTCAAATGGGAGTCCTGATTTACTACACCGGGCAAGCAGGTCCGCAATCAGCCCTCCCCTTGAATGAGAAACAATATCGAGTGTTATTTGATCCGGCAATGCAGTTAATAAATCGGTGGCATTCTTCAGCGGGCTCTCTGAAAGGGTTTTGTGTTCAAATGCCAATACCCGTCCTTCATAGAATTTATATAGCTTATCAAAGGCTTTGTTTTTTTTCAAACCACTAAAAGCGCCGCTCGTGTTAGAGTTAGTACCGTGGATAAACAGCAAGTATGGTTTGCTGTTTTCGATGTTTGCCTTATCAAATTTTATAAATTTGAAATTATCATCCAACCTGTGTAAGCCTATCTCAAGCTTGGCTTCCATTTTTTCTACCAGGAGTTCTGCAGTATGCTTTGCTGCCAGGCCAGTAATTACCTTTAAGGCTTTTGTCACAATTATATCTTCGAATCCCCGGGTATTGGTCGTCGAACTGAAAAAGCCTGGTACTTCGGGGATATTATCAGCACTTCGGGTACCAGGTTGTTTTTCTAGAAACTCTTCAAATTCTTCTTTATTGTAATGCCATTCAACATCGTTGCTCATCTCAAGGGCCACAATAGTGTCTTCTGAGACTGTTATTATTTCCGGTTTGGATTCAGCTGAACGAACTGTGATGGCTCTGTACTCGGTTATGATTAAATCCGGCTGTATGCTCCTGAGTTGCAGGTTGGTTTCTGAAGGTATTTCAACAGGCGAACCATAAAACTTAAAAGTAAATTCTGCCATAAAATTTGTCAGGGGGTTTTATTATAGACAAGGCCCCGTGCATAATCTTTATGCAGAGGGAAAAGTTATGTTCTGTTCGTACTAATACAAAAGCTCTCTTATCAGGAAATCGATAAATAAAATTATTTTTTAAGAATTAGCCCTCGTCGGCTACTAATGCTTTGCTTTAACTATCAGAGGGATAACCGGTCTGCAATCAAATGTAAATTTTATTAACGTCGACCCATCATTCTGGGATGTTAATCAACCCCGGTTTTCCAGGATAATACTACGCAGCAGAGATTATGGGATATTAGATTAGTGATATTTAAAGTTAGTGAAGTTCTTAATTGCTTTTCATTTTTTTGTACTCAGCGACCTTCTTTTTAATTTAAAAAATGATTCTAAAAAACATAGCATTATATCCATTCCCTCATACTGTGATTGAAGACCCTCAGCGAACAAAAATGCTGGAGCCATTGAAGGGTTAGTCGATTATTGATTATTGTATGAAGGTTTACAACAACGAGTGAATGCACAAAGAATACATAACATTAAGGACTATAAAACGGTGAAGCCATCTTCTAAATTGCTATGCTTTTACTTTTCGCGGCTTTTTTCGATTTTCTGCAGCCATTTTATTTGACAGGTCCAATAAGGGCTTGCTATATGGAGAAGGTTTTTCAACAGCTTCGATTACACGCAGATTACGGGGCCGTACATGTTCCATGGCGTCTTTAGTTATCACCGCTACTCCTTTGTTTCCCCATTTAACCCAGGGAGTAAGTAATTTGATTTGTTCATTCACAGGGTTCCAGCTTATTATCACTCCTACTGTTTCGCCTGGCATGGCCCCTTTAGTCATGACAAAATCAATCAGTCCCGTTTTTGAAACTTTTTTATCAAACCAGTATTCGTCATATTTAAAGCTACAAATAACCGGCCGCTTTAAAGCTAATTGCGCAGGCACATCACTAATTCCTTGTAGTGGCATTGAACGAGCAACATATCTTTTTTTCCTCTTCTTGCTTTGATCCCGACAAAGTCCACCACATAAATCATATCATCAAAGTAAAAGGCGCCATATTTCGTTATTTCAGCATCCTGGAACTGATCAAAAATATCATGAAAGTCTTTTGCATCAAGTAGGATTTTTTTGCCCAATCTCTGTAAAGAATATTCCATAGCTGTTAAAATAACCACTCTGCCGCCATTTGGGTTAGCATTTCCGAAAGGAGAATGAAGCGTTTGATCACTTCCGGGAAATTAGCGCCAAGCTTTATTGAATCCAGATCGCGAAATATTTTTTCACTCCCGAACTGGTTAGCTATTATTGCTCTCAGATATGCCGCTTCGTCTTTACTGTCGTCCCTGCGGTAGTTAATAAAAATAGTCGCTTCAGATTTTATAAAAGTGGTTTCTTCCATATAAGAATCAACCTTCGACTCTTTTCTTTCTGCGGGTTTTTGTTTCATAGAAAATTAATTGTCTTAAGGTTATGATGGCAAGGTTTAATATCAAGAGGCCAAGCTGACAGGCGCTGAACATTGCATAAAAATCGGGGGCTCCCGGGTCAAAAATTTTTGCTTAATAAGTTCTTTTAGTAGCATGTATGTTAACGGGTGTACCGACCAGCCATTTATGTACGGCTCTACTTTTTAAATTTGAAAACCATTTTCGGTGGAATTCCAAAAATCTCCTATATTCATATCCCAAACCGAATTAACTCTTCTTATAGCTCCTGATTATTAGTGAAATTTTGTCTCGCAACTTTGTAAAGTATTTTGGCTGGTGAGTTCTTTCACCAAAACCGTTCCCTTCTGGATACATGATCTACTGATTAGTATGAACGCGACCTACGGTTGCGTAGTTAATTTTATTGTCTCCTAAAAAACCACAAGTGATTGGAAACGCAATGATATTATTGCGGGAGGAATTGTCTGCCTATATGGTAGCACAAGGTGATCCTGCCAATGTCGTAATCGAGAATATCGGTCTCTTCGATACAGACGAAGGGCAGAATCTTGAAAATAGCCTCGTGATTTCCGTTGTAAACATCGAAGAGGAAAGTACGCTGAAAAACGGCAATCTGTTTACAAAGCTCGGTGATGGCACCGCGAGATATGAAAATCGGCCGGTATTCCTCAATCTGTATGTACTCTTTACTTCCAATTTTACAGGTGGCGTTCCCCCAAATAACGCCTATGTACAAGCGCTGAAAAGGCTTTCACTTGTGATCAGGTTTTTCCAGGGAAAGAACACATTTACACCAGCTACTTCCCCCGTGATTCTGCCCGGCGACCTGGGCGACCTCAGCAAGCCGGAAATAGCAAATTTGAAGATTATCGCTGAACTATATACGCTGACGTTCGAACAGATCAATCACTTGTGGGGATCATTGGGTGGAAGACAGATTCCGTTTGCGATGTACAAAATGCGCCTTGTAATGATCACGGATAAAAGCGTTCAGAAGATTGTTCCTCTTATCGAAGAAGTTACGACCAATATTGTAAAAATTACTGACAATCATTAATCATGTCTGTTGTTTATAAGATATTGTTTGAAGTCATGCTATTGCATGAATATTACCTGATCAACAGTAAAGGTGAATCCTATTTCAATATCACTGATGCTCAGTCGAGAGAAAAGCTGTTGCAGGAAAAAATTAAAGACAATTTTTACCGGCTGCAATCTGACTGGGAAATTAAGGTGTTGGAAAGTTCTGAAGCACTCTTAAAGGGATGGCGAATGCGTCTTCTGCCGACCATCACTGGCTTTAGGGTAGCCATTGAGGTTAAAAAGCAAACGCTTCCCGACGGGTCTGTTACTTATACCCCCTTTGTAACTCCCAAAGAAGATTCAATGATATTTTTCAGCATTCGCGCCCATAATTCCGACGGCAATCAACTTGGTAACTTCCCCTTTCAATCGACAACAAAATCGATTTATTATTTTGATAACGACAACTCAGTGAATGATAAGATCTTCCCTTCGTTATCTAAACCGATAGATCCAATCAACACCACTAAAAAATATGAGCAGGGCGAGCTGGCAATAGAGACGGGCCAGGGAATCTTTGAATTTATGAACAAGAAAAACACTGCGCCAGCAGACCAATGGAGGAAAGTTGAAGGTACGGGATTTGTTACCAGCGCCGACAGGACCTTATTGCCGCCAGCCTTTACTTATTATTTTCCACCTGATTCCAATGTTACTCAATGCAGTTTCTCACTTAAAAAATCTGATGGTGATCTTGTTAAAAATATTGATTTTAGCCAAACCGGGCGAATAGCCACAGCCGCCCTGAATTTTTCGAGAGATGAAAATAATCAGGAACTACAAGCGGGGCGCTATGAACTGGAAGTGATCGGTAATAACAATTTCACTGACACCAGGAGTTTTTATCTCGATAAAACAATATACAGTGGAGACAATCTCGCTGTTATCGGAATAAAGATCAGCAAAACAGGTAACACCTTCGCGTTATTGCGGGGTGACGGAACTCTTACAACGCATATTCTTGCCGATGGCACAAAGGTGCCTCATACTAAATATGAACTGAGATTCAAGAGCAGGATTGTTTATTTCCGTTACTTCAGTAAGGACGACAAAAAACTCAAGCCTGCGCCAGAGATTCTGCAATTCCACCTTGATGATGAAAATGGAAAACTGATATCAAAAGCTCCCCGTTCCTCGTCTTTCACTGCCTTTCCTTTCAAAAGAAACGGGTCCACACCGCCTGATTATCTCCCTCATCCCGAGTCAACGGTTATCACAGTTGGTGAGCAACAGCGCCTGTTTGCTGATATCGTTGTGCCGGTCGCCGGAATTTTTTCAAAAGGGCCCTGACCTAACGGTATCATCTAACCGGACAATATTCTTCACAAATAAAACAATTTTATATGCCAGAATACAAAACGCCAGGTGTCTATATTGAGGAAATCAGGAGGCTTCCACCCTCCATCGCCTCAGTTGAAACCGCGATACCAGCATTTATTGGTTATACCGAAAAAGCAAAACGCAAAGAGGACGATGATTTGCGAAACGTTCCATTCCGGATTACTTCAATGCTTGACTACGAACTCTATTTCGGCGGCCCGCAGCCGGAAGCAGGTATCATCGTCACCATCGATACAAGCGGTACAAGAGTGGAAGTACAGGGTAAGGTCGAGAACAGGTCAAACTACCTGATGTTTTATTCACTCCAAATGTTCTTCATTAATGGAGGAGGACCCTGCTATATCGTTTCTGTGGGCGATTACACCGGTGGAGGAGTCATCGGCCAGGCAACGCTGAAGTCCGGATTGGATGAAGTTGCAAAGATCAATGAAGTAACGCTTATCGTTTTTCCTGATGGCCTGAACATCACGGAGGCCGCCAGCTATTACTCTCTTTTCGTTGAGGCGCTCGATCAATGTAAAGATCTTAAGGACAGGTTTGCGGTGGGAGATGTTTATATCAATCCCGAATTCCTGAAGTCTGAAAATATTGCGGAAGCAAGGTTGCGAATTTCAGGTGATACAGATCGTTTGAAATACGGAGCCATTTATTATCCGCGCATTAACTCACAGATTGAATACAAATATGGCGGTGATGAAACGGTGAACATCATCGGGAAAGGAGATGCAACACTCACAGGCACTCTGGCAGAATTGAAGACAAAGAATAATTCCTTCTACTTTATGGCTAAGGCTGCAATTGACGATATAGAGGTTTTGCTTCCGGCTTCATCTTCGGTTGTTGGTAAGTATGCAGAGGTGGATAATTCCAGGGGAGTTTGGAAAGCGCCGGCAAATGTTAATCTCGACTTTGTTGACAGCCCGGAATTCCTGGTCACGCATAAGGAGCAGGAAGACCTGAACGTGGATAACGTAGCGGGAAAATCCATCAATGTCATCCGAACATTTACCGGTCGCGGTGCTGCCGTGGTCTGGGGGGCGAGAACGCTTGCCGGCAACGACAATGAATGGCGATATATTCCTGTCCGACGCTTCTTCAACATGGTGGAAGAATCAACAAAAAATGCAACGGAACAATTTGTATTTGAGCCCAATGATCTTAATACCTGGATCCGGGTGAAATCCATGATCTCAAATTATCTCACACAACAATGGAAAGCAGGCGCACTTCAGGGCACAACAACAGCAGAAGCATTCTTCATAAAGGTTGGACTGGGTGAGACGATGACTGAAGTAGACATATGGGAGGGACGAATGATCGTCGAAATAGGAATGGCTGTTGTTCGGCCGGCTGAATTCATCATCTTGAAATTCATGCATAAAATGTTATCTGAATAGTCGCCTTATAAATTCCATTAACCGTTAAATCATATCAAAATGGCAAATGATCAACGAAAATATCCTCCCCGGCCGGATGACCGGGATAAGGACTGTAAGGACTGTGAGGAGAAGGACCTGCCGACGCAGGCTGCGATCAATTTCGATCGGAAAGGTATTTGTGATAAACTTTATGAATGGGATGGTGAGAAAAACAAGCAGGAAAAAAAGTTTGATGGCGAAAACCTGGTGTACAACGATAAGAAATGCCTGTTCCGGTACTCCGAGGAAAACTATAGACGCTTTCGCAATTTCGACATCACAATAGGAACTGAACTTTCACAGACCAATGAGTCGCTAAAAGCGAATGTGACGCAGTTGAAAGACTGGAATAAAAAACTTTCCGACAAACTCAAAGAAATCGCAAAGGGTGTAAAAGAAGCTAAGGGTAAATTCAGCGACCTTAAAAAAGCGGCCTGTGATCTTGACAGTTGCTTTAAGGACAGTTGCAATAGTACCCAACGAAGGGCATTAACTGGTAAAACAACCGAGGATTGCAAAGATCAACCAAAGATCCCGGACGCATGCAACGGTTCGGACAATTGGATAAAAGAACTGATTTGCATGCCAAAGGCACTTGCAACAGATATTGATTCCATTTTCAAGTCTGCACACGACGTAGTTGGGATACAGGTATTTTCAAACATTGATACGCTTGAGCCACAGCAGAAATTACTGGATGAAAAATCAAAATCGTTCAAGACGCTGATCGGAGACATAGTGAAGGCCCGCGAAACGGATCTGAAAAAACTACAGGAAGATCTTGTTAAGTCTGTGCAGGATATTACTAAAGCTGCAATCGATAGGAATAATGCCCGTGCTACTTTCGAAGGGTATTACGACGCGGCAAAATTCCTCTGCTGTCCAAAATGCCGTTGCCTCAAACAGCCGGACGATAAGATTTGTGAGCCGCGCCTTAAAGGAAGCGAGGAATGTATCTGCGAAATATGTGGTGAAGTAAAGGTCACGTTTTGCTGCACTGAAACAACCAAACCTCCGGCGACAACTCAAAATCACTACGCAGACTAAAAAGTTATCAATAATTGTATTTAACCAGTAAATGAAATATTATGTTAACACAGCATAATTATCAACCCTCAGATAAAAATATCGGCGAAGGTAGTCAGCTATTCGACTGCTGCCGGAAAGATCCACCGGATGATCCAAAATGTACGGATTGCTGCTATGATGATTGGAGAGATGAATTGAAAGAAGTAACCTGCCGTTACACCAGCAAAGTAGAGGAAGTGCTTCAAATGGAAAAGCAATTGAGTGTTATCATGGACAGGCGTAACCGGTATAGGAAATGGATCGATGAACTGATAGACGCCGAGGACAAAGCGCGTTTGATTTGTCATCAACTTGATATTCTCGCCAGTCAATCAGAAAAGATCTGGTATAACTCCTGCAAAGCAACTGAGGCGATAGAAATTCTTTTTTGCATGATCAGGGATTTTTATTTCCAGGTCGATCAGATTAAAATCCGGTATGACTTCCTGCAAAATTGCATCAATAGCAATAATGATCCGTCGTTGGTCAGGGACCAGGGAATCCTGAAATGCCTTGGTGAGTATTACAAAAAGCTGGAGGAAGTTATTAAAACCAGGGCAGCACTGATAACCGCTATTGTTGAGGCGATCCGACTCGCCCAGCTTATCCGGAATAATATTTCTACACAGAGTTGTCCACGCGATGATGATTCCTATAATCCCTGTGATCCAAACAGAAAACCCTGTGATTGTAATGAGGCAAAACCGCGGTACGGATTCAAAACCATAATCTGTGAATGGTATTGTGCATTTGAGTGTTGGGACGATTGCAAAGATGCGAATGTCGACTGCAAGGATGAGGATGAAACAAAACCACCTGTAAAGCAGCAGGGCTATGGACAGCAGGAGCAGAAACCATCGAATGATCCATGTGAGCAGGAAAAATGCGATTTAACGCCAACAATTGGTTTTCCTATTTGCAGGGATGGTTATAAAGGAAAGATCAAAAAAATGCTTGACAAGGACGAGAAGTGTGTGCCTGAACTTTCGAAAAAACTGAATGACGCAAAAAAAGAAAAAGAATTGCTTACTGCTTGTAAGGTAAGTCTCGAAAATGCAATCAAAGAGGTTAATCCAAAAGACAGGTGTAAATAATCAATTTTATAATCATCATTAAAACAATTCATATGCCAGCGAAAGGAGATTATCCCATTCCAAAATTCCATTTCCAGGTTGAATGGGCAAGTATTAAACCCGATGAAAAAGAGTATCGGATCGGATTTACTGAAGTCAGTGGATTGGATTTTGAAACAGAAGTTATTGAGTATCGTGAAGGCAACAGTAAAAAATACAATAAGACCAAACAACCTGGATTGACCAAATTCGCCAACGTCACGCTGAAGCGAGGCACATTCGAAGGGGACTTCGCCTACTTCAATGAATGGAAGAAAACCTATTATTTCCAGGAAGGAAATAAAACAGGATCGAAATTCAGGCGGCCTGTTACAATCAAATTGCTGAATGAAGAACACAATGCGATCATAACCTGGACGCTTCAAAATGCATGGCCCTCAAAAATTCAATCAACCGATCTGAAAGCGGATGCGAATGAGGTGGCGATTGAAACTATGGAACTCGTGCACGAGGGATTGGATATCCTATTAAAATAAAACTGAGTAAATGGAAAAACGTAAAAGTCAGGACGAGTTTTACCAGCTACCCGGTTTTCATTTCAGGGTTTGCTTTTCTCCGGATGATACGGAGTCTTTCGATACACGTTTTCAATCTGTAACCGGCCTCGATTCGACGATCGAAACAGAGACGGTCAAGGAGGGAGGTGAAAATCGTTTTGAGCATGTTATCCCGGTAAGAAGAAAGTATGGACCATTAATCCTTAAGAGAGGTGTACTGCTTTCTTCGGAATCGGGTGTGACGAAATGGCTGAATCTTGCATTCCAGGATCAGATCGTAATTCCAATTGGAATCGTGGATATACAATTACTTGATGAGGAACACAATCCGCTTTTACAATGGACAGTGAATAATGTATGGCCGAGGAGTTGGAAGATCGGTGAATTGAATGCTGAACGCGGTGAGGTATTGATCGAAACACTCGAACTGAATTACAATTATATCTCTTTTGTAAACAGATAAACTATGCCTATTGAAATTCGTGAACTCATTATTAAAGCCACGGTAGTTCAGGATGATGCTGCCGGAGGAGCGACGCCTGCGGGCGCAGAGAATAACTCAGTATCACCAAACGAAGAAATTGTCAACATATGCATTCAACGGATTATGGAAATTCTGAAAGATAAAAACGAACGCTAAATGGAATTACAAAAAGTAAGGATATATTCCTTCGAGGATAAGGAGTTTACAGATCCGGGAGAAGAGTTGGATAAGAAGACACCTACATTCGTTACTCCGATCAATCCGGAATCGTTCACCAAGACCCTCAAGATCGATGTGGATGTTCGGAGAGGGCACGGTGGCCGGGGGACGGATGTACGGTTCAAATCTGTTGCACCTGAAGAATTAAAACTGGATTTTATTCTCGATGGCACCGCAACAATGGAAGGATACCGGCGGGTCAATGTCGAAGCGAAACTGGAAGACAGAAAGATCGTCAATGAAGTATTGCCTGTTGAACAACAGTTGAAGAATTTCCTGGACTGTGTATACAAGATGTCGAAGAAGATCCATCGTCCGAAATTCTTACTGCTCATTTGGGGCTCTGAAATACGATTCAGGTGTGTATTGTCCAGCCTCGATATCAACTATACATTGTTCAACCCTGATGGCAAGCCGCTGCGGGCAAAGCTTAGTTGCACTTTTGTTGATTATAAAACGCGGGAACAAAGGATTGCTGAAGATAAACCCAGTTCACCGGATCTAACGCATTACCGGCGGGTTAAAGAAGGCGACCGTCTGGATTACCTGACTTACCGTATCTATAACGATCCGAAATACCTGCTCCAGGTCGGCAAGGTAAATCATTTGACAACTATTCGGCGGATCAGGTCTGGCAGCGATCTCTATTTTCCACCCTTTGATCAAAAAGAAATATAATGGGAGATTTACTGATACCAAATACTTCGCGTCATGACATGGTCACTTACACGATCATGATCAATGATAAAGCTGTCAGCCCTGCTTACCAGGTTCTATCCATTCTTGTTACAAAGGAGATCAATCGAATCCCTTCGGCAAGAATCGTTTTCCGTGATGGCGAAGCATCCGAGAGAACTTTTGAATTAAGCAATACAGACGAATTCATTCCGGGTAAAAAGATCATGATCAAAATCGGTCTTGATGGGGAGAACGCGCAGCTGTTCAAAGGAATCATCATAAAGCATGCGATCAAAGTGAAAGAAAATGGCAATGGCGAACTGGTGATCGAATGCAGGGATGATTCTATCAGGATGGCGGTGGGACGTCATAGCCATTATTTCGAAAATGTAAAAGACAGCGATGTTTTTGATGAATTGATAAAGAAGTATGCGAAGTATTCTCTTAAGGCTGACGTGTCATCTACAAAAACGAAACATAAAGAACTGGTACAGCATCATATCAGCGATTGGGATTTCATGTTGCTCCGGGCTGAGGCAAATAGTATGTTGGTGAACGTTAGTGATGGTGTTATTAAAATAGCAAAGCCGGATAGTTCCGCTAACGCCGTCCTGAATCTGAATTATGGGTCCTCGATTCTGGAATTTGAAGCAGAGATGGATGCGCGTACGCAATGGAAAAATGTGCAGGCTTATTCATGGGACTATAAAAATCAGGATCTTTTTGATGCTGAGTCTTCAAAAGCTCCTTTTGGTGAGCATGGGAACTTAACAGCAACCGAACTGGCAAACACTATAGACCTCGAAAAATTTGAGATCCGGCATAGCGGACATGTGCTCGAACAGGAATTAAAGGAATGGGCGGATAGTGTGATGTTGAGAAGCAGGATGGCGAAGATCCGGGGCCGGGCTAAATTCACCGGTTTTTCTGGAGTAAAGCCAGGAGATCTTGTTACTCTCGAAGGAGTTGGTGATCGTTTCAAAGGGAAAGCATTCGTTACTGCTGTTAGACATGAAATGGGTAACGGAATGTGGGATTCACATATCCAGTTCGGTTTGGATCCGGCGCGTTATGTATTTGAGCACGACGATTTGAATGATGGACTTGCCGCTGGACTTTCCGGCGGTATCCATGGATTGCATACGGGAAAGGTGGTGCAATTGGAGAATGATCCGGATGGTGAAGACAGGATATTGGTAAAAATCCCGATCATAGATAATACCGCGCAGGGAATCTGGACCAGGGTTGCAAGCCTCGATGCGGGATCCGATCGCGGTGCTTTTTTTCGTCCGGAGATAGGCGATGAGGTTATCGTTGGATTCATCAATGATGATCCGCGTGATGCTGTTGTACTGGGAATGTTGCACAGTAGTGCAAAACCTGCTCCCATAAAAGCAAAGGACACGAATCATGAGAAGGGATTTACTACACGAAGTAAAATGCACATAAGTTTTAAAGATGATACTAAAACAATCACCATTGATACACCTGGAGGCAATAAGAT
>NZ_DATHKG010000004.1:0-4452 GCF_035489435.1 Flavitalea sp. | reverse complement strand
ATCAATTCAAGTAATTGCTGTTTGTTGCGCCTGGGTGGCCGGTGTTGCGGTTCTTGGTCGTCCATCGATCATTTTTTTAGTTAACGACAAATGTAACCGGCACATTTTGAAATTCAGTCGTGGTTCTGGTTAGAGGTTTACACACATAAAGTGTAAATCAGTTTTAGACTGACACATGAAGTATGTATCAACATTAATCTGAAATATGAGTATTTATCGACTTTAATCTGACACATGAAGTATTTAGAAAGATTTTACGACAGGGCGTTTGACTGGATCCTGACTGTTGGACCCAGGGTCATCGTTGCCATCCTCCTATTGATTATTGGGCTTTGGCTAATCAAGGTTTTAAACAGGTGGCTGAAAGGGTTTTTATCCAGCAAAGAAGTGGACCCATCACTAAGATCATTTTTCCTCAATCTGTTTGTAATCGGGCTCCGTGTATTTCTCATAATAGTTTGCATGCAACTGATAGGAATAGAAATGACATTGTTTGTCTCTATCGCTGCGGCTTTCAGTGTTGCTATCGGCCTCGCTCTATCCGGTACAATGCAAAACTTCGCTAGTGGCATACTTATCCTGCTTTTAAAACCTTATCGCGTCGGAGACACCATATTAGCACAAGGCCAGCAAGGAATAGTAAGTTCTATCCAGCTTTTTTATACGGTAGTTTTAACCTTTGATAACAGGACGGTGATATTCCCAAACAGCAAATTGTCAAATGAAGTTATTGTCAATCTAAGTCGTGAGGGCAAGCGAAGGCTGGATATAGAACTTGTAGCCCCCAACACTTTATCATTTGAAGAAGTCAAACGAAAAATCCTTGACATCCTGAACAGCGACGAAGACATCCTTAAAGATCCTGCTCCCCGTATTGGTATCAGCACGCTTGAAGCTGATAAATATAAGATCATGGTAAACGCATGGACTGAAGCCCATGGCTTTGAAGACACCAGACTAAAGTTCCAGGAGAAACTCATGGAAACAAGAGCCCACCTGGCGCCAGAAAGTTAATACTACGTTTTCCGGATAAGCTTGTTCACAACCGGCATGCTGCTGATATTGTTTGCATACAGTTCGCTTATAACTTACATTCAACCTGCCAGTGTCTGCATACAGTTTGTTGATAACTTAAATGCAACCTGTAATCGTTTGCATAAACGCTTGTCTGCAAATTGATGGCAACCTGTTTGCAGCTGTATAGCTTTCCGACAACCTGCTTATAGCTAATTAATTAGTAGCGCGGAGTACTTCAACACTAAAAGCACTATTGCCAGTGCCACCTACTACACCCTTTAGAAAAATCGTGTATATCCCACCTGCTAACAGATCGCTGTAGTTGGTATTGGCTATAACAGAATCAGTGCCTGCGAGCTTTGCTTTTATACTATACATACCTGGTTGATAAGCCTGAAATTGGTTAAATGATGGATTACCAACATTGTCAGCCGGGGTTCGTCCTGAAAACACTTTTGTATTCTCGAATGTAAGATCTACGCTCGGAACATCGGCACTGAGCTGAAAGAAACGTATATAGGTCTTTGTATTTTCGACAATCGGGAATTCGTCGTTAATCCTGGTTGCACGGGAACCACCACCTGGATTGTCATAAAGCAGAATGGTGTAGAATTGACTGGAATCATAATTCTGACCCGGTGTCAATTCAGCCACTACACTGTCCGAAGACGCTTTTTTAAACACTACGTTCCTGGCACCCGGATCTATTGAAGAATATCTTGAGAAATAAGCTCCCGGACTCATGGGAGGAGTTACTTTCTCAGTATTAAATAACATTTCTACCGCTGGTGCTTTTAAAGAAATATTCATTACCGATACAAATGATACAGGCTTGGGAGGCTCGATTGGTGTAGTCTTCATACAACCGGTGAACGCCAGAGATAATCCCACTGCAAACACTAAACACAAAAAAATCTTCACTTTCATAACTATGCTGTTTCTTTTTGAGGTCTAAATCTTTATCTAAATCTGAATCTTTGCTACTCTGACAATTTTGGGAGAAGATTCGTTGCATATGCGACCCACCATGCAAACAATGAAAATATGCATTGAAATGTAAAAACTAAGCCAATATCACCGAAAAGAAAACAGGTTGCCTTTCAGCAACCTGCTCTTCAAATCATTTATAATATACCCGGTATATAATACCCGTAATACCCCGTATATCACTGGTATATAAAAGGTATATAAAAGGCAAATAAAAGGATTATAACCGGTTTAAATCCCCCGGTCTTCTATTTAATTCCAAGCAGTTCCACTTCGAAAATCAATGTACTGTTTGGTCCGATCACAGCACCGGTCTGGCGATCACCATAAGCCATCGCCGGTGGTAAAAACAAACGCCATTTGCTGCCTAATGGCATCAACTGGAGTGCTTCGGTCCAGCCTTTAATTACCCTGTTCAAAGGAAAAGACGCAGGTGACCCGCGTTTAACCGAACTGTCGAATACCGTCCCATCGATGAGTGTACCATGATAGTGACAGGTTACTTCGGATGTAGGACCCGGTTTGGCACCACTTCCTTCTTTAAGTACCTCGTATTGAATACCACCTGGCAACTCAACGATTCCAGGTTTACCCGCATTGGCCTTAAGAAAGGCCTCTCCGGCTGCAGCATTTGCGTCGGCTTTGGAATCCTTGGCCTGGCGTAGTTTATCTGATAAAGACATAATTTTCGTTTTTAAAGATTAATATTTGCGGTTTGAGACGGCAAAATTAAGCTTTCTGACGAAGTCTGTTACCGGAAACTGTTTAACATGCTTTTATTGAGTGTTTTGGAGCCCCAATAACCCGGAACAATTATGCGACGGATTGTAAAAAGGGGATCTTGCGCATCGCGGGGAGTCGCCAATTGGAAAGCAGCAGTGAATCCGCGTTTCCTGAGTTCAGGAATTGCCTTGGGATTCCATAACCCGAATGGATATGCGAAATATTTTACAGGTTTGCCTGTAATGGCTGAGAGCTGCTTTGTTGGTTTATCTATTTGTGTTGCCCAGTCTTCTTCACCATACAGTTTCACATTACGATGATCCCAGGTATGTGAGCCTATTTCATGACCATCGTCTGCCAATGCTTTCACTTGTTCTTTGGTCATATAATTAGGACGGTTAAGAGATACTGTCATTATAAAGAAAACCCCTTTGAAGCCATATTTTTTCATCTCAGGTAGTGCGATAGTATATTGTTCGAGGTCTGTATCATCAAAAGTGAGCATGACCGGTTTAGCTGGCAGCGGACTGTTGGTAGCTAAATAATTATATAGCTGATCAGGTAAGACGGTCTGGTAACCGCTATCCGCGAGCATCTTCAATTGTTCCCTGAATGCATCAACCGGAACTATATAGTCTTTCGCCCTGGCTGATGTTTTTGCAGTCCAGTTTTTTATATGATGATAACAAAGTACGGGGACCTGCTTTCTTGCAATAATTGTCGCGGCGTCGGCCACGGAATTTGCATTTACAGTAACGATACCAGAATCTGCGACAGCAGGGTGATTTTTACCGTTTGTGTTTGTAAGATCTTCCTCTCCTTCCTTTTTACCATTTTCATCGCTCTTCATTTTAAGTGAAGAAGGAACTGAGCTGGAAGCATTAAGGTCAGGTTTGAAATCGCAACCGGTTGTGAAAAGCACGGTGCTACAAACAAAGACAATAGGAACAATAACGCGGGAAAATACTCGCAACGACACTGCAGTTTTCATAGGAATACTCGGTAGAAAGTTTGGGTATGGATATTTGAATTGGTTACTATCGTAGAACGATAAATGGTCCTGATTATTGCGGGATTATTCGCTTCTTTCGGAGGTTGGTTGAGTAATTTGTGATAGCACTATTATGCGACAGTTCTGTTTCATTCCTTCGCTCCGTTGGGAGTGGGATGGAGCCTTTTGGGTCTGTGTCCCGTGCTTAGTTTATGTCTTTATGCCAGGAGCACTTGCACGCCTTGATCAACTTTTGTGCTTTGATCGGCTTTGTCAGGGATACTTCAAGGGGATAATTGGTGTTGGGCCCTGATCGGCTTTAGTAACTCTCCCGTACGTGCGGGAGGACGAAGGCCCCAAAAGGCACCATCCCGCTCCCAACTCACTCATACATTTGGGGGAAGTTGCGACAAGTCATAACAGATCTTACTAGTCCATTATTGCTGGTTTTCTAGTTGGATTCGTTGCCTGTATCATCAAAGCGTCATCCATAGCGCCAATCACTTTGATTAGAATAAATCAATGGGCTAAAGTTCAGGATCTGCATTTGTCTGCAGCGCTCACCTTCAACTATGGTGGTAAAACTGTATCCAGTGAAACTGCAACCAGCGCGGTTTGTAACCTTGAAACGCTTTAACGTTGCAATCACTTTAACGTTGCAATCAGATGATCAGCCATTCTTATTATCTGCTTGTATCATTGGTAAGGTCCAGTTATCACCTTGCTGGCGAATT
>NZ_DATHKG010000003.1:0-4412 GCF_035489435.1 Flavitalea sp. | reverse complement strand
GATGGCAATAAATCCGGATGATTGTTTTTTTACAGCAGCTCGGTGGCGTTTGCGAGCAGTATAAAAGGAACCTTGGGTAACCTTATGCAGCTTACAGAAATCTTTTATAGTTATGCCTGGGGTCTTATCATACGCAGCAATCAATTCAAGTAATTGCTGTTTGTTGCGCCTGGGTGTCCGGTGAAGCGGTTGCTGTTCGTCCATCGATCATTTTTTAGTAAGCGACAAATGTAACCGGCACATTTTGAAATTCAGTCGTGGTTCTGGTTAGAGGTTTACATTTCATCGTTACGATAGCTGCTAAGAATCCATAAGTCATGGATTATGCCTGCGTTGTCAGTGTATTGAGTCTCCATGATAGAAAGTTAGGAAATTGCAATTTTGGTTTGGTGAACAAATCTGGGAAAACCACCGGTTTTATACTGTAAAAAATTGGAGAAAAAGCCGTAAGACTTCTGCGAGCTCAAGAAAGCTAGAACGGGCAATAAAAGATACGAGGCTCGTCCAAAGTTTTATAAATAAGGGAGTCATCAAAATGTACATTAGGAGTGCAGGTGTAATATATGATATTCCCACCCCTTCTTTCTCAGGGCTGTATAGGTTCAAGTTGTTAGTGGACTATGTAATTCTATTGATCTTTAAAAGGTTATACTAATATGCCAACCGGTAGTTGGCTAATTAGTTGACTTTTCTTTATCTTCCGCGTAATCAGATATAAGCTTTCCCGCGAAAGTTAAAATATCAATTTGTGAAATATCCTGTTTGCTCCCAATGAATAAACGCCCCTCCACCTTCAAAGTAGCAAAATCCTCGAAAAAATTTTTAGTCGCAAATGTCAGTGGTACATCCATTATGGTTAATGTCTCCTCAGGAAATATAATGGGAGCATAGGTTGTTGACACTTTAATTCTCTTCGGATCCATTCTTGTAACATTTATCTCATCTCTTTGCATGGGGATTGACAACTTGCCATCGGGAAGATTTTCGAAATAGATCGCAGCCTTGTAATCCTTTTCAACCCTACTACCTTCATTATATACAGAGAGCCTGAGATGAAAAGAAATTCCATCTTTGTCAAGTTCAAGGCCACCTGCTCCAATAGACTCTATTTGTAAGGACGATTGACTAAAATCTCGTCCATACATGTCTCTGATTTCGTACTCTGCCATGGGCACAGCTTGGAAATTATACCTCCGATAATACTTTCCTGTCTTTGCCATGTGAGGAGCGTGATGACTTCTTGGAATCTTTACAACATAGACTGTTTTCGTGACGTCGTTGCTAAACCTTACCGGCTCAATTGTTATTCCTGGGATTACTCTCTGCACACCGGAGATGATAACATTTTCCAGCCATTCTTTTGTGATGACGTTACCGTCAGTAAAGGAAAATTCAGTAGCAACATGATTTACTTCAGCCATTCCATAGATGATGACCCCTCCGTCAGAATTAGCAAAAGCAGAAATATCTTTCGAAATTTCCTCTTTAACTTTATCGGACATTTGTAAGGCTCCAGATTTCTTGAACTCCAAATAGATCGACTCTTCCGCCTTAACTGATATCAATTCCTCCAGATCTGAGAAGTTAAATGTTTCTTTATCAAAAAAACTTTTCATGTACCTCGTATTTAATTTCCATATAGTTTTACCATTTCTACATCAATGAGTTCATCCCCGAGTTCCTTCAAATAGATTTCTGTTGTCCTGGTATCTGAGTGCCCAAGCACTTCTTTGATGGTATGGATACTGGACCCAGACATCAGATGATAGGCTACGCTATGTCGTGATATATGAAAGGTAAGTGTTTTCTTAATTCCCAATCACAGTAAGTCGTGCTAAGGCCTTTAATTGACGGTTTACAACAGTGTTGAGACTTCCGTTCATGCCAATGTATCGTGTTTTGTCGTCCGGCAACTCCTGTACACAAGGGAAGAGGTATTTGCCCTGATATTGATCTATGATTGCTTGAAGCCTTGAGTGGATCTTCACCGTGATATACTTATTGCCTTTGTTTGTTCTAAAGTGGATCCTGCCGTTTACGATATCCGATCGCTTCGCATTTACACAGTTTTCAAACCGCACACCTTAGCAATAATATGCGAACAGGAACAGGTTCCTGGCATTATCTGTAATGCCTGGCTTAAGCGGAAGTTCTTCAAGCCGCTTGATTTCTTCCAATGTGAGTTTTTCCTTTTTAACCGGCTTCTTCGGGATTTTATAAGTCTTCACATTATTCGGTAGCTCAGCTTTTCCATCTACAACAGCCTGGCCGTAGAATTCCTGAAAGAATTTGTATTTCTTATTTCGGGTATTGTTGCTATTTCCTTTCTTCACCAGGTAGGATTCAAAGATCTACTTGTGCCCGAAATGACGTCAGGGATTATTGGTATAGACGATTGGGCTTTTAACAAGGGCAATACTTATGGTACCATCATTGTAGATTGATATCAAAATAAAGTAGTGGACCTTTTGCCCGACAGAGAAGCTGCGACTGTATCAGAGTGGCTTAAAGGTCACCAGGAAGTAAGGGTGATATCAAGAGATCGAGGTGGGCCTTATTCAAAGGGTGGCCGGGAAGGCGCCCCACAAGCCATCCAGGTTGCTGATCGTTTCATTTGCTGATGAACCTGGGAGAGGCAACAAAAAAGATGTTCCAGTCTATGGGAAAAGAACTCGCCAAATCATTTTCACTTTACAATAACCCAAAAGCATCCCCCCACTGTCCCACCCGCCACAGCAACCATCAGTCTAAAGGAACAAGATATGCCTACGGTAGAGACAGCCGCTATGAATACCAATCATGAACTCCGGGTACGATTTGATAAGGTAAGAGAGTTTAAGGATCAGGGATATACTATCAGAGCCATCTCCCGAAGTGTCGGTATATCAAGAGTAACGATTAGAAAATACTTACGGATGGACTTTCTCCCAAAGAAAACAGGAAGTCGATCCACTAATTTTGATGCATATCAGCTATACCTTTTGCAGGCAACCAATGCAGAGAAGCCGTATACAGACCTTCATACAGATATAGTGAAACAGGGCTTTAATGGTGGTTATACGCAGTTTTGCAACAACATGAATATTCTATTAAAGAGGTATAAGATGACACGAACATACCGCAAGTCAGACCCTTCGATTATAAAAACATGGTCGGCCGGTAAGTTATCGTTCCTGCTCCAAAAAGAACCAAAAATTTTAATGAAAGAGGATAACAAATTCCTGAATCAACTATGCAGCAAATATCCGGTGATAAAACAAACGGCAAAACAAGTGAAGCAATTTAAAAAGTTATTTAAGGATAAGCAGGAAGGATCGCTCCAGCAATGGCTCGATGAGGTGGCAAATTATTGCGAAAAATAATAATCGTCAAATCCGGATGATTCACCAAAAGTGACGAAGAACCAGAATCCCCCGGAATTTACACGGGATTGGCAACTACGCATTTTATGTCTAATGGGCAATCATGGATAACTATGCGAAAATTTAGACTGCTCTAGAATGGAAGGTTCTCTTCTTCAGTTTCTTGAGACGGCGGTTCTCTTATATCTTTCGGTTTAAACCAATTCTTTGTGATATCGTTATCACTACTATGCGGGGTAGGTCTAGCTTCATTAACCTTAAAAAGAGTTGGGATTTGAACAGAGTGCCCAAAAACTAAAGCATGTTGTCGGGGTATGGAAGGTAACCGACTTAATATACTACTGGATATATGGGGTGTCATCTGACGAATGTGCATCAAATCCTCTGGGTTTTGGATACGGTGAATAATAAAGTTACTACACTGTGATAGTACGGTTTTTGATAGTTCGCTTGGTCTCTGGGAAGAAACCAATAAAAACATCCCATATTTTCTGCCCTCTTTGGCTACCCGCTCAAAAACTTTATTTGCATCTCCAAATACCCTTCCTTTATCATAAGAAATATACCTGTGAGCTTCCTCCAATACTATATTTACAGGGAAAATATTACGCAGCTTATTCTTTTTCAATTTTTCAAAAATCATCCTGGATGTTACACAAGATATAACCTCCACGATTTCATCTTCAACCGAATTTAAATCAAGTATTGATAATTGTGTTTTCTTTTGGCCATTACTGGTGACACCCAAAAGTTCATTGATAAAATCAGCTTTGTCTATTTCAGCGATATTCTTTGTCAAAAAGTTAAACTCTTGCCTTTCTTTTAGACTTTTATACCTGGTTATAAATGAAGAACAATAATCTCTGATTTGTTTATTTCCATGATATTCCTCATAAAGTATTGCATCTTCGTAAACCTCTAACCAGAACCACGACTGAATTTCAAAATGTGCCGGTTACATTTGTCGCTTACTAAAAAATGATCGATGGACGAACAGCAACCGCTTCACCGGACACCCAGGCGCAACAAACAGCAATTACTTGAATTGAT
>NZ_DATHKG010000002.1:0-2987 GCF_035489435.1 Flavitalea sp. | reverse complement strand
CGGTGCCACAAAAGGCGGTTGGAATGGTGGCCAGAACGGCGGTCTAAACGGTGCCACGAAAGGTGGCAGGAACGGTGTCAAGAACGGCGGTCTAAACGGTATCGTGAAAGGCGGAACAAAAGGTAGACCACCGCAATAAATTGTCCGGATAGCATTAATATCACCTTGTGAAAGACCATTTCGCTGCCCCATTACTACACCTGCAGGAAGAGTTTGCAGAGGAATAATTGTATCCTGGTTATTATTCGAAAATGCATCCCGGGAATAATGCATTATCGAACCGTAATCGTAATTGCCTATGTCCTCGCCATCTGTGATGTGTTGGGAAAAATTGTGTTGCATTGCAGGATCAATATTTGCCCATACGATCCGAATAAACTGATCACGGTCTTCCCTGCTCTGTTCATGCCAAAGCCCTACAGTATGCCCAATTTCATGAATCGTATTGCCGGTTGTACAGCTGGGTCCTAAGGTAATAATTTGTTGACCCAGCCGACGACCCACATTTGAAGAACAGCCAGAACCGGTCTGGAATAGCACAAAATCGGGGTGTTGACCTGCATTTTGAGGAGTGCGCAAAATGAATCGAATACAAGTGTTAGCTTCCCAATGAGCTATGGCATCTGTTATCCTTTGCTGATTGGTTACATTGGTAGCAATTTCATACGGTATCGTGGCATTGGGCCAGCGAACCTGTGGCCCGGTAACGACAACAGCGTGAGCTATCTCGGAATCTGAAATAATATGATCGCGGATTTCATCAATCCTCCCTAAAATGATATCCCCTTCAAACATAGCATACCCATCAACTTCTGCATATTGAAGCCCCTTTCGGGAAAAGGTAGCACCAGAGATTATTGCTGTTCCCTCTATGGGTCCTGATCGGTATTCTCCTTCCTTCTTTGGGCCTGAAGAATTTTTCTGACCTAAAGTTTTACTTTTTGCAGTCTTCGCCATACGATATTTATTTTGGTTAGAAGATATTGTACCACAAAATAATTAGGTACTCACATGGTCTGCATTCAGATCAACTATGCCTGACTTTGCGTCATTAGTATTCCAAAATTAACCTGGACTACAAATAATACTTTTTTCAAGTTTTTAAAAATGTAAGTACAAAAATAGATAAGCATTTCGGGCAGGAGAAGAGAAGAAAAAGCTATCAATAAGTACGGAGAAGTGTACACCGAAACCAAACAAGTTGGTTAAATGATTTTTTGAGAGCAATGATATACTTGCTATGAAATGGAAAGTTAAAGTTATTCTATCTATATTAAAAAAAAAAAAACAGGAGTCATTACCCGCTCTTGCCACAAGCACAACATCAAACCTGGCTATCTGATAAATCCCAGGAATTGCAAAAATCTTTCTTACTTACTAAAATTTTTGCCAATCCAATTTTTATTGAATCACTATCCATGATCCGGTGGTGGATGGATATATGCAGCAACTCAGTCCATCGGTATCGACATCACTGGCAATTCCGCAATTGACTTACCACTAAAATGGTATTGGTATGGGGATTAAGATCATCTATATTCGTTTTAGCCGTATACTTTAGGTAAATGGGACACCAGGTTCTCACTCGCATGTATTATAAACTTTCTCAAATGAAAACGCTTTTTTTGAGCATGTTGGTTTGTATTTGTTATTCTTCTTGTACCACGTACTATTATGTTGTCCGGCATGCCGACCGCCTTGACAACTCAGATCATTCGCCCCTTTCTGAAATTGGGTTTACCAGAGCAGAAATTTTGCGTGATAATTTGTTCCCAAAAGGAATTGATTCCATTTTTGCCTCGACCTACATACGTACGCAACAAACGGCGAGGCCTTTGGCGACTAAACTAAGGAAGTCTATTCGGATATACGACAAGGATACTACTCCGGCCCTTATCAGCGCGTTAAAGAGAATTAGTGGAAAGGACGTGCTGATTGTGGGTCATTCAGACAATGTGCCCACAATTGTATTTGGACTCTCAGGCAAATCGATTCCTGCAATCACCCACGAGGATTTTGATAACCTATATGTAATTAAGATTTATAAATTTGGCAATACTAAAAGAACATTATGGCATAAAGCCTACGGGCCACCTTCTCCGGCACCCTGATAACTACTTTTCTCAGGCACAAAATTCCTGAGGCAAATTTATCCAGGCACCTCAGTTACAATACAATTTTTGCAGCATCTCCAACCAGCGGACCAAATTTTGTAATTCTATTATATTCAGTTTGTGCTTGATGGAATTCTATTTATATGTTTTGCTATTACCTTCATCTACAGTTTTTCAATTAGCTTTAGTTGTGGGCAGAATTGATTCAGTTTCCCACCATCGCAAAGCCCTGTTCGTTAGCAATAATGGTAGTAAGAACTTCAATGGACTTTTCACTATTTATTCTTATTTGTCTCCTCAAAAAAAAGTTCAGCTAAACAATGTACGACGCTTATCGTATATTTTGTACTTTAGCCAGATAAATCTAAGACATGAAGTTTTTGTCAACACATACAGCTCTTCCCAGGTCCTATCTAAAACAAAATGATAAGGAGAACTATTTAGTGAGTCTGTTACAAGCAATTAAGTACAGTCCTAATCCCGGATTATTACTTGATCCCCTGGAGCAAACAGGCATCAAGTGGCGGTAAGACCAAGACCAAGAGCTGTTTTAAGAACAATGCCACTGCTAAAAATTGCTTGCAGATGCAGTGGCTAATGCGCTACAATGAATCGACAGAACATTTTTTTACCTTGAAAAATAAATCAACTTTAGTACTTCTAATGCCGCTACCTCGGCAAGCAGTCGAATGTTGTGTACTATTAAATATGAAACATTTATCACTGGCTTTACGTAAACCTCTAACCAGAACCACGACTGAATTTCAAAATGTGCCGGTTACATTTGTCGCTTACTAAAAAATGATCGATGGACGAACAGCAACCGCTTCACCGGACACCCAGGCGCAACAAACAGCAATTACTTGAATTGAT
>NZ_DATHKG010000001.1:0-5289 GCF_035489435.1 Flavitalea sp. | reverse complement strand
ACGCTTTAACGTTGCAATCACTTTAACGTTGCAATCAGATGATCAGCCATTCTTATTATCTGCTTGTATCATTGGTAAGGTCCAGTTATCACCTTGCTGGCGAATTGAAGGCGGTCTGGTTCAAACACAGATAAAGAAAAGAAAAAACAGAAATGTCGACAGCTGAATGTCTACCTCTAAATTGTTGAAGTATAATTCGACAGGTGTAATTCAGAGAAGCCTATTCGGATAATTGCAGTTGCGACCATTGCCATTGCGATAAATGCAATGTGACAACTGTATTGCTGATAATGGAATGCATAGACTTCAATGCTGGTAACTGCGGTGCTGTAATCGGAATGCATAGATTGTAATGCTGATAACTGCGATAAGTGAATGTTGAATTTTGTTGAGCTGGTGGCATATCCCCTTAAGTGATCGAGGTTAGAACGTGCAGGATGGGCCTGAGGTTGGTTTGATTGCCACCTTCGATTCCTGTTCGGAGTTACTGAAGTCCATCAGGGCCCAACAACCTCTAGCACAACATGAATACCTAAAAAAGCCGATCAGGGAACAAAAAGCTGATCGGAGACAAGAACCACCAGCGGTATGAACAATGGTATTAACCAGGAATCACAGTGGCAAATCAAACTAACCGAAAGGCCCATCCGGCGAAGGGAAGAACCGAGTGAACGCCATGAACGTGCAAAATCAACAACTCAAAATAACGAAACGACATATCGCAAAAGAACGGCTTAAATCATCACAGCCGCAGCTTCACCACTATTAATCGCCCCTTCCATAAAACCCTGCCAATCCGCAAGATGTTCACCCGCAAAAAAAGTATGCAAAAATGGGGCTTTCAACACAGGCATCAGGCGGAACCATTGGCCTGGCGCATACAATGCATAGCTGCCGCGCGAATACTCATCTTCCCCCCAATAATAATTCAACTGTTTTTCAAGAAGTGGTTTTACATTTCCGAATGCAGGTTGTAATGAAAGTTGAATCGTATCAGTTCGCCATGAATCAGTCTGTCTTGAAACTACATCTGCTTTGTCGCCTACAGTATAAGAAATCAATACACCTTTTTCTGATGACTGGTTTTTTGTAGCATGGTAAAAATAATGTGCAGAGCTGTCTGTGATCATATCGAAGTTTTCATCCTTCCAGAACCGACGGCTGAATAATAGAGGGTTTTTATTTATACGGGCATATTGTAGTTCGTTCATAGCGGCTACTTTAATTGCGGGCAAACCTGGCTCCCAGGTAATTTTCTTTGCAGCAAAAGTGGGCACCGTACAAATAATTTTATCGCCTTTGTAAATTTGACCGTTTTTGCAAATCACTTCCACACCAGGTCTTCCTTCTGCCTGTACAATCCTATCAACAGTGCAATCATAAAGAATCTTATCTGCCCCTGCATCTTCAGCCATTTTTAGCGGCAGCCGGCTGTTACCACCTTTGATTTTGAAATCCATTTCATTTTTTTCACTGCTTTCGGCGTATTCAGCGATTGCAGCATAGGCAGAGACATGCCTGATACTTTCACCAAAATCCGTGCTGTCAAATAATTCCCTCAGATCAAGGTCGCGTCCTTCGCATCCGTTTTGCACCAGGTATCTCCACCAATCCATGGCATCAAGTATAAGCTTGTCGGCCTCAGTCATCTGACCATAATTTTTTAGCATCAGGTCAAACTGCTTTTTCCATCCTTCAGAATATTCCCATTCATTATTTTTAAAATATTTTCCCCGGTAGATAAGATGAGTATCGAACTGATTGTTGATCAATGCAAGTTTGTATTCATCACAGAGTGCGAGTAGGCGCTGGTGCGAGGTTCCAATCCATTCCGCTCCCAGTTCGATGTTAAGATCATCCATCGCGTCAATCTGGTAAGAGTATACCCTTCCTCCCACCCGTTTCCTTGCTTCGAGAATGATGTAATCAATGTTCTTTTCTTTCAGCTTTTTCGCTGCAGCGAGTCCAGCCAGGCCGGCACCGATAATGATTACTCGTTTTTGCCTGGTTATCGGGAAAAATGCCTGGCTATCCGAAGATATTAGCATGGAAGCGCCTGCAATACCTGCTTGTTTTAAAAAGGTGCGCCGGGTGGACATAATTTTATGATGGTTGGGTTAAGAGGAGTTATGAATTATGAGTGATGAGTGATGAGTGATGAGTTAGTGATGAGTTAGTGATGAGTTGGGTTAGTGATGAGTTGGGTTAACAAGTTGTTAACTGCAAATATGCCTTGTGTCCCCATCGGGAATTAACTAATTTTGTGAATGGTATGTTTAAGTTAGTATGCAGCTGAAAGATTATTACAAAATACTGAACGTCCCCCCTACAGCCGGAACTGATGAGATCCGGAAAGCGTTTCGTAATCTGGCATTGAAGTATCATCCCGACAGGAACAATGGCGACAGGTACACGGAAGCGATGTTTCGCGAAGTACAGGAAGCTTATGAAACCTTATCAGACAAAAAATGCCGCGAAGAATATAATTATAAAAGATGGTATACAAGAAGCCTGGGAAAGCAATTCCGGGAACAGGCAATTACCCCCGTACAGATTCAGGCCGAGGCCGGGAAGCTGGCGAATTATGTGGCATCCGTCAATAACTTTCAGGTAGATTATGATATTTTAAGTAATCGGATCCGCAGCGTACTTTCTACTCAAAACATCGAAATCCTGCTTCAATTTAATGAAGTGGTCATCAATGAAAAGATAATCGGGCTATTGCTAAGGAGCTGTGATCCATTACCAGCCAGGTATGTTGAACCAATATGTTTATTAATGGCAAAAATAGCAGGTACCAACAATTCCCTGCTAACAGAGATCAGGGATTACAGCCAGGAACGTTTTTCAAGGGAATACTGGCAGAAACGGAAAGGTTGGCTTGTGCTCCTTTGCACAATATTGATATGCTGGCTGATGTATATCTATGCCTCTTAAGGTTTTATGGGTAGATTTAACGCAACTTTTCATGCTATTATATAGACAACTGCCTGTAAAATAATAGATTGAATAAGATAAGTCGAATTCAAATATTAGATGTATCTTTGCAACTTATTTTAATACCAATTATTTTTACAATGGACAAAAAACAAGGCACCGTTAAGTTTTTCAATACTGAAAAAGGCTTCGGTTTTATTAAGCATGATGATTCTAACCAGGAAACATTTGTACACGCAAGTGGTTTGATTGATCAAATCAAAGAAGGTGACAAAGTGGAATTTGACGTACAAAATGGCAAAAAAGGTTTGAATGCTGTTAATGTAAAACTGATCTGATATATCTGATCTTTTTGCACACAAATCACTGGGCCGCAATCGTATTGCGGCCTTTTCTTTTGATAACCCGGCTATTTTAAGAATTAATGTTTCAGGTATTAAGCCCGATCGGGTATTAGGTCTGATCGGGACTTAGGTCTGATCAGGACTTAGGTCGGAAATTTTGATTAGAAGTCTTAGGCCGGAAATTTGAATTAGAACATGATTTCGTTTAAAAAAGAACATGATTTCGTTTAAAAAAAAGCAACCTTCCGTTAATCATTATTAATCTTAGTTTAGAGATATATTTTAAAAATCTCATTTACTTTATTTATCCTTTATTTATCACAAAAAGCTAACTAATTCCATAAGTCATATGAAATTGTTTCTTACCCTTACACTAGCCATCACTACAAACTTCAGTCTTTTTGCGCAGGACTATTTTCTGTTTACCGGTACTTATACGAAGGGCCAATCCAAAGGAATATATATTAATAAATTCAATGGTAAAACAGGAGCTATAACACCGGTATCGATAACTTCCGGCGTAGAGAATCCCTCATATCTTGCCATTTCGGCGAACGGAAAATTTGTATACACAGTTAATGAAAACGGAGGGGACAAACCCGGAGAGGTCAGTTCATTTTCATTTGACCGGACCAAAGGGGTACTAACCTTTATCAACAAACAGCAAACTTCGGGTGACCATCCCTGTTATGTATCCGTTGACCGTAGTAATAAATGGTTGTTCGCGGCAAATTATTCAGGAGGTAGTTTATCTGCTTTTCCTATAGAGGCAGACGGATCAATCGGCCCCCTTGCCCAATTAATAAAACATTCAGGAAAAGGATCCGATGCCAGGCAGGAAAAACCGCATGTCCATTCAACCAACTTCACTCCTGACCAGCAGTATTTGCTGGCACCCGATCTGGGACTCGATAAGGTGATGATTTATAAATTCACTCCTTCGGCGAAACAGCCATTGAGCCTGGGAGCAGATTCGTTTTTCAGCACCAAATCAGGCAGCGGGCCGAGACATTTATCCTTCCATCCCTCTAAACCATGGGTATATGTAATTGAAGAATTATCAGGAACCGTATCAGCTTGGACATATAAAGGAACTAAGTTTACACCATTGCAAAATATTAGCAGTCATCCAGCCGGTTTCCAGGGAGGCAAAGGATCTGCCGATATTCATACAAGCCCCGATGGTAAATTTTTATATGCTACCAATCGCGGAGATGCCAATAGCATAGCAGTTTTTGCGATAGATAGCAAAAGTGGCAAATTAACTTTGAAAGGTGTTCAAAGCACGGAAGGTACACATCCCCGGAATTTTACAATAGATCCATCCGGACAGTTTTTGCTGGTTGCAAATCGTGATTCCAGTAACATAGTTGTATTTTCCATTAACCGGCAAACAGGATTACTTACTTTGATCGGGAAACCTTTTTCTATACCTGATCCGGTATTTTTGGGATTGCTGAAATAGTTGTTTTCCTTAATCGTGATTTGTTGATGTTGCGCGTGCAGGGCGTTCACTCGGTTCTTCCCTTCGCCGGATGAGCCTTTCGGTTGGTTTGATTTGCCACTGTGATTCCTGGTTAATACCTTGTTCATACCGCTGGTGGTTCTTGTCTCCGATCAGCTTCTTGTTCCCTGATCGGCTTTGTTAACCCTGCTTCCGGCGCTGGTTGCTGTTGGGCCCTGATCGGCTTCGGTAACTCCGGGCAGGAATCGAAGGTGGCAATCAAACCAACCTCAGGCCCATCCTGCACGTTCTAATCTCGTTCACTTAAGGGGATATGCGACTTGTATAACATAATTCAACATTCACTTATTCCATTATCCGGCATTGACATTATCGGCATTGCAGAAATTGAAATGACATTGCTGTGTTACCGTTCTCTGAATTACTGTTGCCAGCCATCCGGTTATCGGAAAAACGATTGGCAAAAATCCGTTTGCAACAATCTTAACCAATCTTAGCTACCGAAATTTCGGTTGTGCATCATTGCATTTGCATTCTTTTCAT